>JBQCGE010000328.1:0-4716 GCA_051955955.1 Verrucomicrobiota bacterium | reverse complement strand
CATTAAAGACAGACGCGGAATTACGGAAAGAGGTCGCCGAATTGCGGAAAGACCAACGTAATTTCCATGCGGCCGTTCATGTGCTCTCGACCTACGCATTGATCGCGGCAAACTTCTGGCTGCTAAAAACTTATCCGGGTTGGTTGACCTACGTTTTCAGTTTTTTCTTTCTCGGTTTGATGCAATATCGCCTTGTGATGTCGACCCACGAGGCTACTCACAAGAACCTTTTCTTTCCGGTTGGACTAAACGAATTTTTTGGGGTTTTTCATTCAGCCCTGGTCGGGATTTCCTTTTTTAACTACCGCCGAACGCACCTGGAGCATCACAAAAATCCGCAAAGCATTGATGAGGACATCGATTCCTATATTTATCGTCCGCTCCTCGAAACGAAGCCGGGTATAAGGCGGTTGTCGCTGCTGGTATTTGGGGTGGTTTTTGATATCGCGGAAAAAATTGGACGTAAGATTCGGGGCGCTCGTCGACGCGATCCAACTCTGGATGCTGGACCGAAAAACCCAACTTCGCTGCCGATGCAGTTGATTCCGATCCTCCTCTGTCAGGGCGCGTTGATCGCGTTTTTTTCGTTTTGGCTGAAGTGGTGGTACTACCCGGTATTCTGGGTGATCCCGGTGTTATTGATTGCCCTTTCTCTGGATCGTGCCCGGACGTTTTTGGAGCATGGTTATCAGTACATTTTCTCGAATCAAACCTGGGAAAGCTTTCGTGAAGCGCCGCAAAGCACAATCGATGTGGATACGAACCCAATTGAGCGATTCCTCTTCGCACCGTTCGGGTTTGCCTATCACCAGGCGCATCACACCTACCTGACGGTTCCATTTTATAATCTGCCCAAGCTGGCGAACCTGCTGGAGCAAAAGGATGACCGCTATTACCGCCGGGTGCATGGATCGTACATTGGCATTTTAACGAAAATGATTTGGGCGAACAAATGAGTTCCTCGAGCCTGGAGAAAAGTTCGGCGGAAAATTCAACGCGAGGTTCAGATGGCTCATGCCTGATCTGTGGCGATACTCATTGGAACCTTGTGGTTCGTTCGCCGGATATTGAATATCGTTGCAAGCCGGGGACCTTTGATTTGGTGGAGTGCGCCTCGTGCGGCCATGTTTATGTGCATCCCCTCCCGGAATATTCGGAGATCGCTTCGATTTACCCGAATACTTATTACACGGTGAACAAGAAGTCGCCGCTCTATCTCGACGGCGCTATTTACGAGAAGAAGCTTGGGTCGGATGCCCGCAAGCTGCGTCGATCGCTGGCCGGTTTTAATATTAAGTCGATTGTGGATGTCGGTGCGGGTGAAATCTCCCGACTCGCGAAGCTCAAAGAAGCCTTCGGCGGGAGCGTGGAGGCAATTGCGTTCGATATCCAATTTGAGCCGGGCATCGAAGCCCAGGCTGCTCGCGAGGGTGTGACACTCCTGCACGGGAATGTGGAAACGAACACCGATGCACTGCGGGATAATGGGCACGACCTGATCATCATGCGCCAGTTACTCGAACACCTTCGCGATCCGCAACTGGCGGTTTCGAATCTGGCCAAAAAACTCGCTCCGAACGGGTTGATGATTATTGATACGCCGAATCGTGGCGGGCTCGACTACGCAATTTTCAAAAACCGAAAGTGGGGCGGATACCATGTGCCGAGGCACTTCCATTTATTCACGCAGGATTCACTGGTGAAGGTGATCGAACGTGCGGGATTGACGGTCTATAAGAAAGGTTACCTGCCTTCGATGGGGTTCTGGATTATAAGCCTGCGGAATAATCTTGGGCTGAACAGCATTGAAGCGGGGAATTCCTTCTGGGAATTTCTGCGCTATAAAAACCTGCTGGTGGCGGGAAGCTTCATCGCCTTCGACGCAATTCGCGCAAAACTCGGGATGCAAACATCGAACCAGTTTATTTACGCGCTGAAGAAAGCAGAGGCGCGCTGATCGTCTTAACTTGTGGCATCCGTCGGCGCATCGAGCCTCCCGTAGTTTCGAATTTGTGGCCAGACCTTTGCCACCGCGATCACGACGAGGATGGTTCCAATACCGCCGGTGACGACGGAAAAAACAGGCCCGAAATATTGCGCCACAATCCCGCTTTCAAACCCGCCCAGCTCATTCGAAGTACCGATAAAGAGGCTGTTCACAGCTGAGACTCGCCCCCGCTTTTCATCGGGTGTGAGCAACTGAACGAGCGTATTGCGGATGACTACGCTGACGTTATCAGTCATGCCGCAGGCGAAGAGCATCAGGAAGGAAAATAAAAAATTCCGTGAGACTCCGAACAAGATTGTTGCCACTCCAAAGCCCGCGACGGAGTAGAGCAGCGTTCGTCCTGCTTTCTTCACGGGAGGTATGTGAGCCATGATCATGGCGCAAATGAGCGATCCCACTGGAAGGGCGGCTTGCAAGATGCCGAGGCCGCTCGGACCTTCGTGCAGGATATCCTTTGCGTAAATCGGCAGCAGTGAAACGGCTCCTCCGAGCAGAACGGCAAACATGTCCAGCGTGATGATCCCAAGGATTACCGGGTTGGCGAAAACAAATTTGAACCCCGCTGAAAGGCTCTGCAGGCTGAGCGGTTCACGCGGGCCACTTTTATATTGAACGCGAATGAATGCAAACAGACCCACGCAGATGAGGCTTGCGATTGCGTTCAGCAGGTAAACGATTCCGGCTGAATTGGCCAGCGCGATGAGTCCACCACCGGCGGCCGGACCGATCACGGAGGACAGATGAAAGGCGCTTGTATTCCATGTGACCGCCCGGGAAAAAATTCGACGAGGAACCAGTTGCGGCAACCAGGCCGCACTGGTCGGCCAGACAAAGGTGCGGGCTGCACCGGAAACAAAGAGCCAAAAGTACATCCAACCGACAGGGGACTGGTGCCATGAGGAAAGCGCGAGCCCGAAGCTTGCGGCGGCCATGATTGCAATCATCAGCAGGATCACCTTCTTGCGGTCGTGGTTGTCGGCCACATGTCCGGCGGGGAGGGTGAAGGCGAACATCGGGATCATCTGCGTTAGCCCCACAAGGCCAAGCGCCAATGCCGAGTGTGTACGTTCATATAGTTCCCAGCCGACCGCCACGCTCACCATCTGCTGCCCAAAGGATGCGATGAACCGGCCTGCGAGGAAGAAAAGGAAGTTCCGGTTCTGAAGAACTTCGTAGGGATTCTGCTCCGCTGAAACAGCGGTCCGGTTGCTCAAGGAACCCTCCGAAGCGATTTTAGATGGAACACAAAAAGGACAATCAGGTCCGACGGTTTCAAAGTGGAGGAACAACCAAATGATCCTCCAACGCAGAATTGACCCAGGCGATGGATGCCTGAGCCAGGGTTTATGCGAGCACTATTTGGCGGCTAACGCCTGCTCAATGGCTTCGGTCAGTTCTTTCGATTCCGGCGTTACTTTGGATTCAAAGCGCTTCAACACCTTTCCATCGCGACCAATCAGGAACTTGTTGAAGTTCCACTTAATGTCGCCGGGGAATTCCGCATCCTTGTTGGTCAGCCGGGCATAGAGCGCATCCTGTTCCGGTCCTTTCACATGAATCTTATCCATCATGGGGAAGGTGACGCTGTATTTGCTGGAGCAAAATTGCTTAATCTCTTCATTGGTTCCGGGCTCCTGCGCGCCAAAATCATTGCAGGGCACTCCGATAATCGTTAGCCCGCGATCCTTGTATTTCTCGTAAACCGCCTGGAGCCCCTTGTATTGCGGGGTGTAGCCGCATTGTGAGGCGACATTGACCAGCAGGATCACCTTGCCCTTGTAAGCACCGAGCGAGGTCGCGTCGCCATCGATATTTTTCAGGGGGTAACTATAGACCGAACTATTTTCTGCCAGGACACCCTGGATCATTAAACCGAACAAGAGCGCAACGAGAATTTTCATGTTAACGAGTCTCAGCAATCAGAATGAGATGTCAACTGCACAATCTTTCGGAATTTGGCTTGCGCGGGGAGTGTGAAAATTAATACTCCCGCGAAGCGTCTTTTGCGGAGGAGTGCCGCAGGGAGGCATTTGCGGCAGAAATTGGAATAAAAGGAGAGAATTCGGCACCATGAAAAAACTACTTACATACGTACCCGCGGTTGCAGGAGTAATGCTCGGGTTTATTTTTGTCAGCGCGGGATTGGTTGTGCTCTTGAACCTGGCGCCCACACCGCCCATACCTGAAGGAACGCCCATGGCGCATTTCATGGCTGCATTCGGTCCGACCGGTTATTTGAAATTCGTAAAAGTAATGGAGGTGCTCGGTGGTGTGCTGGTTGCCATCCCGCGAACTCGCAGTCTCGGATTGCTCATCCTGGGTCCGATCATAATCAATATTTTTGCCTTCCACATATTTGTCAGCAGTCCAAGAGATTTGCTGACGGTCACACATCCGTTATTGGTTGTGCTGGCACTGATTCTACTTTGGAGTCGACGCGAGCAATTCGCTGAGCTGCTACGATCGCCGAAAAAATTGTCCGTGAATTAGGCTTATTTTAACTTCCACCTGGAATTTCCGAGGGGCAAAAGCGATTTGCCTCTCTCTCGATTTGTATTTTGGATTTTTGCATTTCGCCATTAAGGTTCTGCCGCGTATATGGAGAAAGTTGTCATCATCGGGACTGGTTGTGCTGGGCTCACCGCTGCGCTCTACACTGCGCGCGCAAATCTGAATCCGCTCGTGCTGACGGGCACAATGCCTGGGGG
>JBQCGE010000327.1:0-3460 GCA_051955955.1 Verrucomicrobiota bacterium | reverse complement strand
AGTGATGCACGGTTTGAGGCTTACCTAAGCAATGCCAATGGATCGCGAAAAAACAACAACACAAATGCTTTTCAGGTTTATTTAGCGGATCACGAACTCGGGGTCACAAACCTGGTGTCCGGTAATGCTTCTGGCCCGGCGGGCTGGTGCGATGGTTCGATGCCCTCCATCACAGAAGATGGGCGATTTGTAGTGTTTGAAAGCATGGATTCGACGCTGGTGGAGAATGACCATAACCATGCGATGGATGTATTCCTGTTTGATTCGGCTAGTAATCATATCGATCTTATTTCAGCTCGCAGTCCCTTGCTGCCCGCTCATTCAGCCAATGGTTACACCACGTTCAACCTAAACAGCCTGAGCGCAAATGGAGAGCGGATTGTTTATACCAGTTGGGCGACGAACCTCGTTCAGAACGACACAAACGATGCGCAAGACGTTTTTCTTTATGATTTCTCCACCGGGTCGAATCGTCTCGTCAGTGCAGGCGCTCTGATGTCCGCTCCAGCAGGGGCTTCTTCCGCGGAGCCAGCGATCAGCGGTAATGGTCTTGAAATTGCATTTACCACCCTGGCTACTGATTTAACAGATGGAGATACAAACAAGGCGTGGGATATTTTCCTCCAGGATTCCATCACAGGTTCAAACCAACTTGTCAGCTTAAGCAAAGAAGGAACATTCCTCGCCAAAAGTTCTTATACTCCAAGTCTAAGTAAGGACGGGCGTTACCTCGCGTTTGTTTCCGAGGCACTCAATGTTGCGGAGATTACCGATTTCAACAGTGCCTCGGATGTATTTGTCCGTGATTTACTGGAAGGAACGACGCGGTTGGCCAGTGTCAGTACGAATCTTAGCAAAACACCAAGCGCTGCTTCATACTCACCCGTTATCAGTCCTGATGGTAACCATGTTGCTTTCATCAGCAAAGCATTAGGCATTGTGCGTGAAGGAACACCATTGTTTGGGTTATATTTATATAATATAAATGAAGAAAGTTTGAAATTACTTGGATGGGCAAGATTTCCTGGAACATTCAACGCAAACAGCCAGCTATTTCTATTCGAAACTTTGACCGATCAGCCCGAACTCGGAGATACCAACAATTACTCCGATGTTTTTCTTTATGATCTAGCCCAGGAGAAGCTGGAGCTCATTTCTATCAACCTGGATGCAACCAGCGGAAATGCTGCCTCGCATATCGGCTCAATCACTCCGGACGGCAGATATGTCGTCTTCACCAGTGCGGCGTCCGATTTGGCAACGAATGATAACAATGGGACGAATGATGTTTTCCTGCGGGATCGAGTTTCAGGGGTGACGATATTGATTAGCCATAATTCATTGGGCGAGGCAGCGAATGGCGATTCGGATTCGCCGAGCATCAGCAGCGACGGGAAGTTGATTGCGTACCGGAGTTCCGCTACCGACCTGGTGGATGACGAAATCCGGGCCGGAGGACAAATCTATGTTTATGACGTCACCACTGGCCAAACGCGGCTCATCACTCGCAGCATTTCCGGAAACCGTAGTTCGAATGCTCGCGCCGGGATGCCGCTGATCAGGCCTGATGGTAGCGGAATCATCTTTAAATCGTTCGCGACGGATATTGTTCCAACCAAAGGCAGCAGTTCGCAGGATATTTATTACGTTTCCCTCCTTCCGGGTGCGCTTGAGGATTCGGATATGGATGGCTTGCCGGATGGCTGGGAACGTTCTTATTTTGGTGATTTAACCCACAACGGCAGCGTGGATACCGATTCGGACGGCCAGTCCGATCTGGCTGAATTTCTTTGCGGCACCGATCCAAAGAATACTCAGAGTGTTTTTGCAGGAACGGGCATTGGCACCCTGGAAGATGGTAAAATCGTCCTGCAATGGGCCTCTCAACCCGGCAAGCGTTACATGGTCCAATTCAAGGATTCCCTCAATGCCGAAGCATGGACCAACGTGGGAGAGGAAATCGAGGCAACAACGACCGTGACCGAAGCAACTGATCCCTCAAGTGCGGGTAATCCGCACCGATATTATCGGATTATGCTGGTGCACTAAAAGAAAGTGACTTTTTACCCCCTTAAGCACGGATACAGCTTGACCTGAGGGGGTTGAGAAGCCGTATAGTGCCCGCGATTGTAGAGCACATTGCATGTTTGCGCAGGTTAAATCGTTGTTTTCGAACGACATCGGAATAGACCTCGGGACAGCCAATTCGTTGGTGTATGTCCGGGACCGGGGAATCGTCCTTCGAGAACCTTCCGTCGTCGCGATCCAGGCAGGCACCACGAATGTGCTGGCCGTGGGTGACGAAGCCAAGCGGATGTTGGGCAGAACTCCTGGAAACATCGTCGCAATCCGTCCCATGAAAGATGGCGTAATTGCCGATTTCGAAATCACGGAGGCGATGCTGCGTCACTTCATCCAGAAGGTTCACCACCGCAAGTTGATTGCGCCACGCGTGGTCGTCGCTGTTCCGTCCGGAATTACGGAAGTGGAAAAGCGCGCGGTGAAGGACAGCGCCACCCATGCCGGAGCGCGTGAAGTTTATTTGATCGAGCAGCCGATGGCCTCCGCCATTGGCGTGGGCCTGCCGGTGCATGAACCGGCTGGCAATATGATCGTCGATATTGGCGGCGGCACCTGTGAAATCGCGATTATTTCACTCGCTGGCATTGTTTTCAGCCGCAGCTTGCGGGTCGGCGGCGATGAATTTGACGAGACGATCGTGGCGCACATGAAGCGCGCGTATAATTTAATGATTGGCGAACGGACAGCGGAAGAAATCAAAATCCGCATTGGTTCAGCCTATCCGCTGGAACAGGAATTGACGATGGAAGTGAAGGGCCGCGATTTGAGCGCGGGTCTTCCCAAAACCATCACCATCCGAAGTGAGGAAATCCGGGAAGCTTTGAAAGAACCGCTTACGAGCATTCTCGAATCGGTGCGCATCACTCTTGAACGCTGCCCGCCAGAACTCTCCGCCGATTTGATTGAGCGGGGCATTGTCATGGCAGGCGGAGGCGCCCTGGTTCGTGGAATTGATCGCCTCGTGGCGGAGGAAACCGGTTTGCCGGTGCATATTGCCGATGATCCCCTGACCGCCGTGGCGGAAGGGACCGGGCGCGTGTTGCAGGAGCTCTCATTCCTTCGGCGGGTAGCCTCTTCCAGCCGGACTTAACCAGCCCGTCCGTTTGCCCGATGAATACTGCGGGGAACAGAGTTGAAAAGGCCGCATTTAATCGGACTCGGCATTGCGACCGTGGTGGCGTTGATATTGTTCAACCTCCCCGCGCGCACCACCTCGCGCCTTAAACTTTCGTTAAGCGGCATTTTCCTTCCTCTTTTCGGCCTGGCCAGTTCCACACAAAAGGCAACCGAAGCTGCCGGATTGCGCGTTTTGCCCAAAAGCACCCTCGCCGCTGAAGTCGAGAAACTGCGGCACGAGAACGCCGAACTACAACTGAAG
>JBQCGE010000326.1:0-3291 GCA_051955955.1 Verrucomicrobiota bacterium | reverse complement strand
GCACACGATCCCCATTCCGAAGCCGAGCGATATCCTGCGTTTTGTTGGGCGTTATGGAAATTGGATCATCAAATTGCCCGTCCCATTCCGTCACCTGGATATTTGAAAGTTTCACCGCGCCTTGCCCCTGGTGAACAAAACGAATCGCGGTGCCAGTCCCCGCAAATGAATCCGAATCAATCCAGTCCTTCACCAGGACACCATCGATCAAAAGCGCGATCTGCTTTTTCTGTTTGTTCACTCGCAGGTCAATGTGCGCGGACGATTTTTGCGAAAGATTTTGCAACGCGGATTGTCCCAGATACCGGAGTGGTTCAGTCTGCTTTACCGGCAGGAGGTTGGCCGAAAATGGGTTGAGTTGCAGACTGTAAAACCCGCCGAATTTCGGTTCCGTTTCCTTATTCTGGAGGTTGATGGGATGGAGGTACTGCGTGTAAAGGGCCACGGCCAAATGGAAAAACCCACGCCACTCCATATCGAACGATAAGCTGGAAACATCCGGCAGGTGAACGTCACGCGCAATGGAAGCAGACTTCCCCGCATAGAGCGCGTGATTGTGGTAAATCCATTTGCCGGTCTCGATCTGCGCCGCGGCCCCAAGATCCACTTCGCTGCTCGTCCAGCCTTCGAGACTCTCCGGCCCCTCAAAAACAACGGTTCGCGGCAACCCAATTGGCAACAGCATCGCCACCGACTCACGCGGAAATTCCATCGTGCCCCCGAACCAGGTATCCAGCTTGATTGTATGCCCATCATACCCGGAAAGAATCCCTTGGAGCTGGTCCCCATTATTTAACTGCAAAGCGCAAAAGTTTGAGGATGCAGCACGGTTCGGCGCTTCCATCCCTGACAGGAGAATTTCGGAAACCTGCCTGGAATTAAATTGGAATGGTCCGGCAGCATCAGCGCGCGACCACTTCACACCTGCATCAGGTTCAATGGAATTAAGCGCGCCATACAGCAGGTCGCCATTGCGAAAGAAAACAATATCCCGATCCGAACGCTGGGTTTCAGAGTTCGTCGACTTACTCTCATCACCCGCTTCCTTGTTTCTGGTGACGGAATTGGTTTCCGCCCCAAACACGAGCGGTTGCAAGATCGCCATGATCAGCAGAATCCGAACAAAGATTTTCCGGGATCGAATCATTGCAGGTCGGGGAAATCGAAATCTTTTTGACGGGCAGGTTCAGCAGGCTTGAGAGAACGACCCAGGTTAAATTGCAACTGACGGATGGAGAGCGGATTGAGCGTAAGTTGTCCAAATGTTCTACTCTGGCCCGAAACCTGGTTCTGATCCCATTTCTCCAGCTCGAAGCTCAGCGATTCCCCACCCGGAAACGAAGCCCGAACGAGCTTGGGCGACGAAGCCGGCACGGCATTCGTCTCGTGTGCAAAACGAATCTGCGTAATTCGCGAAATCGGTATTTCCAGATTCGAGGTTTTCGCCTCGATTATTGCTTTTCCATCTTTCAACCCAGTGATTGAGCCTGCCACCTTATCCCGATTCGCCAGGTAAATGACATCGGAAGCGACCGGTGTTTGATTGGCTGTTTCTGGTTCGAATTTTCCATCCCACTCCGCCACTCGAATATTCGAGAGCTTCAGCGCGCGAGGTTCCACCTGTGAAAAGAAAACAATTCCACCCCCCTTGGCCACAAACCCACCGGGCGTCGAATCCTTCCAACGCGCGACAAATTTATTATCCGCATACAGGCTGATCGTGGCGTCCTCCTTGTTGCAACGAATCTCAAAATGCATTCGGTCGCGATTGACCATCTCGGGAATTTGCGTCTGTCCAAGGAGCATTGCGCCTGTGCCGGCCTGCACGCGCTGAATGCTGATTGAACCGGTATTGAGATAAACGAGATACGCACTGGTGCTGTAATCAAATCGGTCAATAACCTGCGCATACAACGTGATGCTCAAGCTGAATGGCCCATTCCAATCAAGATCAAATTCCAGCGTCGAGGATCCTGTCAGCCCGAAATTTCGGCCCAGCAGGTCCGCTCCATTTGCAATGAAGGCCCCATCCCGATATTCCCACGAACGCGGGTTGCGCCCAATTTTCCAACCTTCAATCCCATTCGGCCCTTCATACAAAAGATTGTAGCCCTTGGACGAAAATGTGATCGCTTCCAACGCATCCAGCGGCGCATGCAAATCGCTTCCGAACCAACTTTCAATCGTCAGCTTGCCATTACTTATAGACAGAATGTTCCCAATGATCTGATCTCCATTTTTGAAATGAAATCGGCTGGCAGGCTTGAAATCGTGTTCAGCGGGTTCCGCTTTGTCGAAACGGACCGTGTTCAAATTCGTGAAATAGAGCTGGAGTGGCTGGCTGGAAGCGGGATGTTTCCAGGCAAGTCCATTGGTTTCCGCAATTCCCTGCAAGCCTCCGTGCAAGGTGGATCCATCCAGAAGTTGCAGGAGCCCCGAGCGGAAGGTTCCCATCGGAGCGGCGGCGGCGCTGGCGGCAAATAGCAGGAGGAATAAAAATCTCATCAGCGTTCGTAAATCGGGAGATAGCGATAGTTCAGAGCCATCGACAAAAGTGAAGCCGCTGTGGAAAACGTCGGCCCGAATTGGCCATCCCAACTACCGTCATCATTTTGTGTCGCAGCGAGCGTTTTAATGTTGCGCCGGTTCCAGTCGTTCCACGCATCCGGTGAAGCATGGAAAAATGCCTGGGAAGCATAGTAGAGATAATATTGTTGATAGCTTGCATCAGGCGCAGCGGATTTCAGGAACGTAAATGCCTTCTCAAATTCCTTTGATTTCTTCTCCTTGGCAAGGCTCAGCATCAGGCAGCCAATCGCCGTCCGCGCCCCATTCGGAGATGTTGCCCCCGTATATCCAAAACCACCTTCGGGTGTTTGGCATTTTAATATAAATTGAAGCCCTTTCTGGATCGCATCCTCAGGCACCGCAATCCCCGCGTTGCGAGCCGCAAAAAGCGCAACCATCTGAGCGCCGCTTACCGTCGTATCGGCATCCATACTCTCCGGCGAATACCGCCAGGCGTGAAACGGATTACGAGTCTGCGAGCTGACGATCAACTTGATTGCCTGTTCCAGAGCGGGACCAAGCCGGTCATCGTCCACCATCCCGTATGCCTCAGCAATCGCCAGGGTCGAAAATCCGTGGTTATACATGGAACGCCCGATATAACCGGTGCTGGGATTCATTTGCTTGAGTATGAAGTCCAGACCCCGCTTGATCGAAGTGGCATAGGGTCCTGTATTTGGATCTTCCCCATGTGCGAGCATCGCTAAAATGGAAAGCCCGACC
>JBQCGE010000325.1:0-3286 GCA_051955955.1 Verrucomicrobiota bacterium | reverse complement strand
CATGTGATGCGCCAGCCAAATCCGCCTCTCCGTGTCCCCGCGACCATTGATGCATTTGTCTTTGGCCTCATGCGCCGAATTCTTCCGCGCAATCTTTATCACGGCTTGCTTTTTTGCGGGTTACCCGGTGTTAAATGCTGGGGGCTCGAATCTCCAATTTCAACGGGCAATCACCGTAAGACTGTGCCCTGATTAATCGGTGGGCGATGCTCCAGCAGAGCCTTTTCAATCGTTAGCTAACATTCCCACTTCGAATCGCAGGTCGAAAGTTGAAACCTCCACTAACTCAGCCCAACCAACCCTTCAAAAACCGCTCTCCTTCAAGGCAATAAATGTTGCAATCCCATTTCGGCCTGTGCTGGTGCATTCTGCCGTAAAGGGTTACATTCCTCGCATGGATACGGTTATCGTTTTCAGCACGTTTAACCTGGGCGAAGCTCAGTTAATGCGATCACGCCTCGAGAGCGCCGGCTTTCAAGCAACACTGGCAGATGAAAATTCCGCAACTAATTTCGATGTCACTTCGGGCGGAGTGCACCTGATTGTTCCGGAGGATCAGGCAGTTGACGCGCGCACTTTGATTGAAAGCGAATTGAAAACACGCAATGAGCCATCCTAAAAAGTTTGCCAGTCTCGAAAAATCATTGGGCCGAGGCGAATTGCGTTTCGATGCAGAGACGCTGAAATCTTATTCCGGCGATAAATGGTTTGCCACAGCCAGGCCGGATGCAGTTGCGCTGCCCAGGGCCGCCAAATCCGTTCAAACGATTCTCCAGTTCGCGCATCGTCACAAAATTCCGGTCACCCCGCGCGGGGCAGGATATGGCTATGTCGGCGGGTGCGTTCCGGTAAAGGGCGGGATCGTCCTCTCCCTCGAGAAGATGAACCGCATCAAGGAAATCAACGCTGATGATTTCGTGGCGGTCGTTGAGCCCGGCGTCCTCACCGCTGAACTGCAGGCTGAAGTTGAGAAACTCGGACGCTTTTATCCACCCGATCCTGCCAGCCGGGCGGATTGTTCCCTTGGCGGAAATATCGCCACAAATGCGGGTGGGCCACGCTGCCTCAAGTATGGAGTGACCCGCGAATATGTTCTCGGCCTGAATGTTGTGCTCGCGGATGGCACCCTCGTGAAATTGGGCAGCCGCACTCACAAAAACAAAACCGGCTTTGAACTCTCGAAGTTATTCGTCGGCTCGGAGGGGATGCTGGGTATCGTGACTGAAGCGACTTTGAAGCTGCTTCCACTGCCTCCTTTTCGTGCCGCGTTAGGCATTGGCTTTGATCAAATGCCCTCTGCGCTCAATGCCATCCGCGAAATCTTCGCCGCTGGTTTTCTGCCTTCGGCGCTTGAATTGGCTGATGAGTTTACCCTTCGTGCCGCGCAAAAGCGGACCGGCAGTGATCGACTTTCCGGCTGTCGCGCTCATATCATTGTCGAGCTCGAGGGGCAGGCAGGTTCCGTCCGGAGTGAATTGAAGCAGTTGGAATCGGTCGTCACCAATTGCGAACCGCTCTTTGTCCAGCGCGCTTTAGGGCCGCTTGAATGCGAAAACATTTGGCAGCTCCGCCGCGAGTTTTCCTTCGCCTTGCGCGATACGGGCCTGACAAAATTGAATGAGGATATTGTCGTGCCGCGCGGACGGTTGCAGGAGTTATTTGATTTCACGAGCGGGCTGGAAAAGAAATATGGTTTTCCTGTTGCGTGTTTCGGCCACGCCGGGGATGGAAATATTCATGTAAATATCATGCTCGACCCGAACCAGCCAAACGCTCACAAGAAATCCGAAAAAGCGCTCGACGCCTTGTTCCGAAAAGTGCTGAGTCTCGGAGGCGTTGTCACTGGCGAACACGGCATCGGCCTGGCGAAAAAACCATGGTGGAACATAGCGCTTTCAAAGGAATCGCGCGCGCTCCACCAGTTGATTAAAACCGCCCTTGATCCGAAGGATATTCTGAATCCCGGAAAATTCCTCGACTGATCGGATCGCGAAAAAATGTCTTCACTCATCCTTGCCTCGGCTTCTCCCCGCCGCTCGCAATTGCTCCATTCAATCGGAGCGCAATTCCAAATCATTCCGAGCAAAGCGGAGGAACTGCATGACCCTTCAATTCCGCCTGAGGAAATTTGCGTGCTAAACGCCCGGCTCAAGGCGAATGAAGTCGCCGTCGCCCATCCCACGGAGATTGTGCTCGGATGTGACACCCTCGTTGCCAGGAATGGCAAGCTCTATGGCAAGCCGCGGGATATTCGACAAGCCAGGGAATTTCTTCAGGAACTAAGCGGAAAAACCCATCGCGTCATCTCCGGAGTCGCTTTGCTCCGTGTTGCGGACGGGCGCTCCGCCGAATTTGCTGATGTTACCCAGGTCACGTTCAAGCCGCTGAGTAACGAAACGATTGAAGCTTATTTACAACGAGTCCATGTGCTCGATAAAGCTGGCGCTTACGCCATTCAGGAGCACGGTGAAATGATCGTAAACGGAATCGAAGGCTCCCTCAGCAACGTGATCGGTTTGCCGCTCGAAAGATTACGCACTGCGCTGCTCGAATTCGGAATTACAACTTCCGAGCCCGATAAAATCGAACTGTTCCCTCGCTCACCGCATCCGTGAAGGTAAGGTGAAAATTGACCGAGGTGATGGTTTGGATTTGTGTCCAGGTGACCAGATCTTCCGAACTTTCGAGTTCGTATTCACCTTCTTCCTGCACCGCGAAGTCTCCCTTGAACTCGCCGTTGCTTAGCGAAGCTGAAGTGGGCTTGATCTCTCCACGAATTTCAATGCTGACCGGGAAGCTCACAATCTGCACCGCATCATCCAGATTCGAAAATGTAATCCATTCCTCGTAACTGCTGATGGGAAGTTGAACCGCTGTTTCTGAAAGAGTCATGCTCGTTTCAATTTGTTCACCCGGTGCAAGTGATCCCGAGGCAGGAGAGAGCATGACCCATTGGTTCGATGTGCTCGCACTCCAACTCAGATTTGCATCCCCGCTATTTTTGATCACAAAACGCAGCTCGTCAGGAGTGAACGGTCCACCCAATCCACCCGAGAAACCTGCGACCACAGGGGGAGTTACCTCCAGATGTCCGCGCGGTTCCGGGGAGAGTAGCAGGTTGATCGAGTAACTTCCGCCACCCTGACTATTATCCGTGTTATGAAAGTCCAATGTTCCACTGAAGCTGCCCGATCCAAGTTGTGCGGCGGCGCTTGTGGGAAAAACCGCCACTTCCGCCAATTCACCCGGTTGCAAGGTTCCAATGCGCGGCGCGGCATCAATCCAG
>JBQCGE010000324.1:0-5033 GCA_051955955.1 Verrucomicrobiota bacterium | reverse complement strand
CGCTCTATCATGGCACCCCTGGCGCCGCTCTACTCACCATCCTCGTCGCTGTCGAGAACCATATCCTGGTCGAACTCAGTCGCGGCAAATCGATCACCGACCTCGACCCGCATTTCAAACACCTCACCCGCCTTCATCGCCTCCATCTCGCCAATGAGAACTTGAAGCTCAAGCAAGCCAACCTTGCCCCTCAACCACCGAAACCCCGCCAAACCGATTTCACCCAAATCAACGAGTCGGCCACTCCACCAGCCACCCAACCGTCCGCCGAACCCGCATCAAGCTCCCTGCCCCTCTCCCTGGCCGACCTCGATCTCCTCGAAAAGATGCTCGATGATGCCATGAAAAATTCCGATTCATTCCGGAATGCCCAGCAAAATCCCTCGGTAATTCCACAGATTCCACTAAAAATTTCCGAACCATCCGAATCCAAACTCACCCAGGCTCTTAAGGGCATTTTATGATGCCTCTCTTGGACCCGTTGCACGATTTGGAGCTCCTTGCGTTTAAACTAACCTCGCCAATTTTGAGCGGTTTACCCCTTTGACGGGTCTTAAAAAAAGTTGTACAAATCAGGAACAATGGAAGGCCAACGGAATATTCTTAAAGTTGCCGCGATGCTGCTGGCCATCGGTTGCGTATTTTCTCCAGCTTTCGCGGGTGAAAAATTGGAATTGAAATCCAGCACCACCATTGAAGTCCCCAAACCGCGCGACCTCGACCTGCACCGCAACGCGCCCAGGGAAGTGGCCACTCCGGATTTTGGTGGCGGCGCAATTGCGCCCGTTCCACCGAGCCAGTCCCCCTTGCTCAATAAAAAGCTCAAGGAATTGAATGACCGGCGGAATAACTGGATTTTCCTGAAGCCGGAGGAAATGCTGATGGACAACAAGGCATCCTCCTTTTTTGAGGAAAAAGACAGCACCTCGCTCATATTTGATCTCAACAGCAAAAACAAAAGCGAGAAAACAGCCCAGGAACGCTACTGGGCGGAACGGGACCGCACGAATAACCGTGATGACTCGCAGGAAGGAAACGACCCCCGCCAGCGTTCACGCTTCGACCAGCTCAAGCAAACGGACCGCAAAAGTATTTACGGCGACGATAACACTTCCAATTACGGCAGGAATGGGCGCACGGAAGCGTCCTTCGGCGGAGCCAAATCGACTTCCTTTTTGGATCGCGATTCCGGGCGTGATGCGGCCAATTCGTTCGAGTTAAAAACGCCATCTTTCATCGACCGGCCCTTTGGCGGGATGTTCGCGGATAAACCGCGCGAGGTGAATGCGTTCGATAAGGAAGAAACCAAACGACGCACCAAGGAGAGGGAGGCTGATTTCGAACGAATGCTTCAGCCCAGGACCCAGCTCTCCGTCGATGTCCCAGGAGTGAATCTCAACCAATCCTTGAACGCGCAAATCGACAGCACCCGGATGGAGGCAAATCCCATCACCGGTCGTCGCGCCGATTTCACTGCCGGGAATACTGCGCCTTCCTCATTTCTCCAATCGGATCGGGCATCCAGCTTCCGTTCCGAGATTGCTGGCCCGAACATTTCCGACCTGCTGCCAAAAACCCCTACGGCCTCGTCCTTTACGCCTTCGGCTGCGCCAGCCGCCACGGTGGAATCTCCCGTCAGCGCCACGCGTCCATTTGTGTTCGAAATTCCCCGGCGCGCATTCTAATCGGAGGCGGGCCAATCGCTCGCTTGCCATCGGATTCGTGGTTGAATAGGGTAACTATCACAAGGACCGGGGGACGGTTCATTTCAATCATGAAACTGCTGAAAATTCTTTCACGAGGCAGTCTGGCTATTGCCGCTGCCTGCTATTTTTCATGTGCCGCCTCGGATTGGCCCCAGTACCGGGGACCAAACCACAATGGCATTTCGTCCGAAACGATGCCGGCGTGGCCCAAAGGAGGTTTGCGCGCCCTTTGGAAGGCGCCGACACCAAATGGTTTCAGCTCTTTCGTGGTCGCGGATGGACGTGCCTTTACCCTCATCAGCAAGGATGTGGAAGGCGCGCCACGGGAAGTGTTGCTCGCTTTGGATTCGGATACAGGAAAAGAACTCTGGTCCGTGCCGGTCGGCATTGCCAAATATGACAATGGCGGCGACTCCGGCACCCGCGAGAATTCGGGCGGGGATGGGCCCCGGTCTACTCCGGCGATTGATGGCAACCGCGTTTATGTGCTCAGTGGTGACCTGGTTCTAAGCTCGTTCGATGTTACTAACGGCAAAAAAATCTGGAGCAAGGACATCGTCCGCGAATTTAACGGCCACAATATTTCATGGAAAAACGCAGCGAGCCCGTTGATCGACGGCGACCTGATTTTCCTCGCGGGCGGCGGTGAAGGCCAGGCGCTCCTCGGCATCCATAAAGAAGACGGCAAGGTCGCCTGGAAAACCCAGAGCGATAAGATGACTCATGCCAGCCCGATCCTTGCAACGATCCTCGGCGTGAAGCAGGTAATTTTTTTCACGCAAAAAGGATTGGTCGCGCTCAAGCCCGATTCGGGTGAATTACTTTGGCGGCATCCGTTCCGTTTCAACGTTTCGACCGCTGCCTCACCCGTCGTCGAGAATGACATTGTCTACTGCTCTGCCGGTTATGGTGTCGGCTCCACAGCCATTCAGCTCAGCCGCAACGGCGGAAACTTTGCCGCGAAGGAGCTCTGGCGTGTCACTGGCGATAAAATCGCCAACCACTGGAGCACACCTGTGGTTAAGGATGGATATCTCTATGGGATGTTCCAATTCAAGCAGTACGGCGACGGTCCGATCAAGTGCATCGACCTGAAAACCGGAAAGGAACAGTGGTCACAACCCGGTTTTGGTCCCGGCAACCTGATCCTGGTAGATGGGAAACTGGTGGCGTTGAGCGATCGCGGCGAGTTGATTCTCATCGACCCAAGCCCTGAAAAATACCAGGAAGTGGCGCGCTTCCAGGCAATCACCGGAAAATGCTGGTCCACGCCCGCTTTTAGCAATGGACGTATTTATGTCCGCAGCACACGTGAAGGCGGCGCGTTTGACACTTCAACCAAACTCAGCCGCAACTGAAGAGCTGCCCATATGGCCAAAACAGTAGTCGAGATGGAGATTTCGGCAGTGAAGTTTGAACTGCCCGATACAAAAACAATCCGACTCGAATGGCCACCCGGTTATGAACCGGAATTTAAAACCGGGCAGTTCATCACACTATATTGGCCGGACACCCCAGCCTATAAACGCGCTTACTCTCTTTCCTCCTGCGCCTTGAATCGTGGTTACTATGAAGTGACCGTAAAACGTGACGGGAAAATGGGAACGCGCATCGTGGACTGGGCACACGAAGGAAGCATCATGGGAGTGCTGCCACCGACCGGCAGATTTCTGCCCGTGCTTGAACCTGGAAAGCACCTGGTCTGCATTGCAGGAGGCTCGGGAGTGACGCCGTTCCGCGCATTCGCTCGCGAAGCAACGATGCGACAGCTCGATACCAAAATCACGGTTTTGTACAGCGTGCGCACGACCAATGATATTATTTTCCACGACGAATTTCATGAACTCACGCAGGTAAATCCCAACTTTAACTTCTTTGTCACCTGCACCCGTTTGCATGACATGGACCCCTGGACCGGAAGACGGGGGCGGATCGATGCCGACTGGGTGAAACAGCACCTGTTTGACCTGGGCAACACGGTCTTTTACGCTTGCGGCCCGAATGAGCTGGTCGAGAAGATCGAGAATCTGGTCTTACGCGAGCTCCAGATTCCAAAGGAACAGATAAGAACGGAAAAGTGGGGATGAAATGCTGAAACGAACTCCGCTGTATGCAGCGCATCAAAAGCTCGGCGCTCGCCTGGTTGAATTTGGCGGATGGGAAATGCCGGTGCAATACTCGAGCATTGTCGAGGAGCATCTTGCCGTGCGGAACGCTGCAGGGTTGTTCGATATTTCGCACATGGGGGAAATTTTTGTGCAGGGGCCCGCTTCGACCGATTTCCTGAACGAAATTTTAACGAATGACGCCGGGAAACTTTCACCCGGCCAGGGCCAATACACCTTGATGTGCACGGAAGCTGGCGGCGTCATCGATGACCTTTATCTCTATTGCCTGGGGTTGGGAACTTATCTGCTGATCGTGAATGCGTCCCGCATTGATGCGGATTACGCCTGGATCGACAAGCAGCACCAGAAATTTGCGCGCGCCGATAGCGTGTCCATCAGCAACAAGTCCGATTCTCACGGCGCAATCGCGGTGCAGGGACCGGAAACTCCGAAGTTCATCGATGCAGCGGTGAACTCGAAGCCGGGATCCGAATTGCCAATCCCTTCCCGGATGAAGAAGAATGAAATCGCCACTCTGCCTTGTGAAGGTGAGTTCATTTACGTGGCCCGGACCGGTTACACGGGCGAGACCGGCTTCGAAATAGTCGCACCAGCTCACTTGATCGAAAAGCTCTGGTGGGATTGCCTGAAGGAAGGGGAGAAATTTGGAATCAAGCCAGCCGGGCTCGGTGCCCGGGATACTTTGCGCACGGAAATGGGGTATCCGCTGTATGGCCATGAGTTGGATGAAAAAATTACGCCGGTGGAAGCTGGCCTGTCCTACTTTGTTTCGTTCAACAAGGGCCATTTCATCGGCCGTTCACGGCTGCTGGAGCAAAAAGAATCCGGGGTGAGCAAAAAGTTGGTCGGCTTCAAAATGAGCGGGAAGACTCCCCCACCCCGTCCCGAGTACCCGATCTGGTGGAAATCGGAGCCGGGCAATGCCGTGGGAATCGTGACCAGTGGAACGCAAAGCCCTTCATTGAACCTGGGAATTGGGCTTGGGTACGTTCCGGTTGAAATTGCAAAGCAGGGAGTGGAACTCGAAATTGAAATCCGCGGGCGCAAATTCCCCGCCGTGGTTGCGCCAAAGCCATTTTATACCAAACCAAATCAATAAAAACGTTACAATATGTCGAAAATTCCTTCGGACTTAAAATACGCCAAAACTCATGAATGGGTGCGCATCGCGGGAGAACATGCCATCGTCGGCATCACT
>JBQCGE010000323.1:0-3212 GCA_051955955.1 Verrucomicrobiota bacterium | reverse complement strand
AGGCATTGCAATCTCGTGAGAAAGTTTGGACAATCCCGCGCCAGTGCCGGGCTCGTTGATCCAGGTTTTTCGTAAGTATCCGCTTGTCCCTGTGACAGGGGCGCTGGCGCTTGGGATTGTTGCCGGGCGGAGCCTATCTATTCCTTTTTTTGCAGCGTTTGTCTGCTGGGCCATTACCCTCGTTTTCCTGGCTCTCCCAAAAAGTCGGTCGGTTGCTTTGCTTCCATTCTTTTTTGTACTCGGACTGACGCTTTATTTAGGACGGTACGAAGTTTTTTCGGAGAGCGACCTGCGGGTTCTTATTGACGATCGGGAGTTGCTTGGGCGGGTTCGCGGCACTTTGCTGGAGACGCCTTCGATGCGGGAAATTCAGCAAGGTGAAAAGGTAAAAGTTCGTTATTCAACTCGCTTGAACGTGGAATCGATTGAATTGAGGGGCGAATGGCATAGCGCAAAAGGGGAAGTGGCGACATTGGTAAAAGGAGATTTGCCGAGTGATTATTTTGAAGGGCAAACCGTCGAGATTTACGGTGTCCTGCGCCCACCTCAGAAATTACAAATTCCGGGCCTGTTTGACTTCCGCCAGTATTTGAAAGACCGGCGCATATTCTACCAGATTACCTCCGAGACCAGCGGGGACTGGCAGGTATTCTCGCCGGAAAGCGGGGCCCGGAAGGGACCTCCCGTGACGGAACGATTCAGGCGTTGGGCCAAAGAGCAACTGGCGCGAGGAATTCCGGAAGACCAGTCGCTTCGGCTGATCTGGGCAATGTCGCTCGGATGGATGAGTGCATTGAGTGGTGAAACGTCGTTGCCATTCATGGAAACAGGAACGATGCACATATTTGCAATCTCGGGACTACACGTGGCCTGCATCGCTGGTTTACTCCTGGGTGTATTCAAGATGTTCGGAGTACCGCGCCATCGCATCGCGGCCGTGGTCATTCCTTTGCTTTGGTTTTATACGATAGCGACCGGGTGGCAAAGCTCGGCAATTCGGTCGGCATTAATGTCGAGTGTCGTGATCTGCGGTTGGGCACTGAAACGGCCTTCTGCTTTGTTGAATTCCATTGCCGCCTCAGCATTGATCATCCTGCTTTGGCAACCGGAACAACTCATGCAAACGAGCTTTCAACTCTCGTTTGCGGTGGTGCTCGCAATGGCACTGTTGATGCCTGCCTTCGAGGAAGCGCGGCAAAAATGGTTTGCGACGGATCCGTTCCTGGTTCCGACAGAACTTTCGCGGTGGCAACGGCTGCGGCATAAATTCGGCAATCAATTAACCACTGCTTTCCTGGTTTCATTTGCCGCATGGTGCGGTTCGCTTCCGATTGTTGCTTATTATTTCAACATGGTTACCCCAGTGAGCCTCTGCGCAAATTTGCTGGCCGTTCCGCTCAGCAGCGGTGCCCTGGTGTTTACCTTGTTTAGCCTGGCAATCCCGCCATTGGGGCCGGTATTCAACTGGTGCGCGTGGGCGTTGATGTGGGTCACGATCAAGGTTACAGAGGCGTTTGCGAGTTTTCCATTTGGCTGGTTCTATGTTCCGAAACCGGGAGTTTGGCTTTTCCTTTTTTATTTTACACTGCTGGAGTTCCTGGTCTTCCAGGGTTGGCGTTCGAACTCAAGAGCCAGATGGTTGCGATACCCAACCGTCCTGACGGGATTGACCTGGATTCTCTTTTCATTCCCGGGTTGGATGACGACACAACTCACCGTACTGCCTGTTTCCGGAACACCTTTGCACGCCGATTTCGCCGGGGTGAAGAGAGATGTTCTGGTGAATTGCTCGAGTGAGTATGAAATGGATACGCTGCTCAAACGTTACTTGCGGGCGGAAGGTGTAGGCACACTTCACAATGTCATCCTGGCGCGAGCGGATGCGGCTCATTCCGGTGGGTTCTTTACACTGTTAAATGAGTTCAAGCCGAAGCAGGTCTACACGAGTGCGTGGAAATCCCGGTCCTCCAGTTACAAAAGGATTCTGCGTATCCTCGATCAAATGCAGAACCGTTGGACCCAACTGGCTGCAGGGGCAAAGGCGGAGATCTGGCAACTTTTACACCCAAAAGAGGTCACTCAATTCACCCGAGCGGCTGATCAAGGGCTGGTGCTGCTTGGGGAAATCCAGGGCTGGAAGGTTCTTTATTTGCCCGGCCCAGGAAGCAAAGCGCAGGAAGAACTCCGGCGCACATTGAAGGAGGTGCAGGCTGATATTGTCGTAGCCAGCTTCGGTGAACGGGATGAATTGCCTGATCCAATGCTGATTCAACAGATCAAACCGCGCGTGTTGATCATCGGTAACAGCCGGTATTCAAACCAGGACCGAGCCATTGAACGCGCGGAAATTTTGCGCGACAGCTGTGTCAATGTGCTGGATACACAATCCAGCGGAGCGATACGCCTGAAATTTCGTGGTGGAAGTTGTGAGATTGAACCGATGAATGGTTTGCGTTTGCGGCTGCGGCGTTAAGCTTTTCAAACCTAATTGCCGGACCTTTAAAGATGAAATATGGATGCTTGGCAACATCCGGTAATGATGATTAGATGAAGTCGCGAGTTCGCGAGCTAAATTTGCGGATGGGGCACCAGCTCGTTTACTTCGCTGGTGGCGAATTCTGGAAATCGCTCCTTATTCGCCAAAAACCACCCATTGTGTCTTAAGCATGACCATCGGCGAACTATTGACGAACCGCACTGTCGAACGGTTTACAATCGGCGACCATGGGGTTTGTGCTCTCACACTCAGCGGAGGATATTGCCTTTCGCAAGAATCGCTTCTGAGACATATGGGAAGGCCAGGGGGTTTCATCTCATCACTGGATCATAAACATCAGTTTGGCCTCCCAGCGCCTTACAACGCGGAGCAGGCTATTCACGGTAGGATCAAAGGAAAGACGATCAGACAGGTCGTGGTAGCGCCAAGCACAGGAGATTTGACGCTTTACTTCGACGAAGGGCGAATTGAGATCATCTGCACATCGCCAGGCTACGAGGCATACCCAGTTCACGGCCCAGATAATTTCATTATGGTAGGTCGAGGCGGTTGAACGCCTTGCTGTATTGCGAACCATCAAAAAAACATGAAAACTAGACAAATTTGGGCAAATCTCGGAACGAGTGATCTTGAGCGGACGACCAAATTCTACGCCGACCTTGGATTTGAGGCTGATAACTCCAGCAGTTCACATGCTCAGAAACTCACCAGTATT
>JBQCGE010000322.1:0-2929 GCA_051955955.1 Verrucomicrobiota bacterium | reverse complement strand
TTTGTGACGCTGGATGAAGTGGTGGCGATGAAGAACGCCGGACTGGATGACACGCAAATGATCGACCGCCTGAAAGCGACGAAACAAGTGTTCAACCTGAGCGATGAGCAGAAGAAATATTTAACGGACCGCGGCGTCAGCCAATCAGTCGTGGATCAGATGGCGACTTTGAACCAGAATTTGCAGGATCGCCCTGCGGACACGGTAATCAGCAAACCGCCGCTTTGATTCGAACTCGAATTCATTCAGTCTTTTTCACAGCTCGTTTCCAAATGGGGACGAGCTTTTTCATTTCGTCGATGACGAACTGGCAGGCAGCGAAGGCTTCGCCACGATGAGGAGCAGTGACTTCCACCCAGAGTGAAGGCTGATTGACCGGCACCACGCCGGTGCGATGGACGAGCCGAATACTTTCGATGGGCCACTGCTTTTCGGCTGCATCGAAAATTAAATTGAACTGGTGGACGGCCATCGGCTCGAAAGCTTCGTAGTCGAGAGCTGCGATCTCACCTTCTCCCTCGCGCTCGCGGACTGTCCCGAGAAAATAAATGACCGCGCCAATGCCGTTGGAGATGGAACGTTGCTGAAGCAGTTCCGCTTCAGGGATCGGCTCTTTTTGGATTTTTAGCCAACGTTTCATTATCCGCCCTGGACTGGAGGGAAAAGGGAAACCTCATCCCCTTCACGCAACCGGTAATTCACATCCTGATATTCGACGCCAACGGCCTTGAGCATGGAGCGCTCGAGCGGACGGATTTTGGGTGCGACTTCGTAAACGCGAGCAATGAGGTCACCGAGCGTTGAACCTTCTGGAATTTCGAGAAGCAGTTCATTTTTGCCTGCCAACTCTCGAAAGTAGGAATGAAACAAGACTTTTACTTTCATGGCTGGCGGTAAATGCTTTCTTTGAGAACCGCGATGAAAGGGAGGTTGCGATAAGCTTCGGCAAAATCCAACCCGTAGCCGACGACGAAGAAATCCTCGATTTCAAAACCGACGTAATCCGCGGCAATTGGTTCGATGCGACGGGCTTGTTTATTTAAGAGAACGCAGGTCTTCAGGGACTTTGGTCGAAGACGTTTCAGGCGCGAGGTCACGGCTTTTAAAGTGCGCCCGGTATCGAGGATATCATCGACGAGCAGGACATCACGACCGCGCACATCGAGCTTTAATTCCTTGGTGAAGTGGAGCCGGCCTGGGGAGGTGCCGCTGCCGTAGCTTGAGACCGCCAGAAAATCGAGGCGGAGCGGTAATTCGAGATGCCGAACCAGATCGGCGAGAAACATTACGGTCCCATTGAGGATGGCCACGATAACCAACTCGCGATCGGCGTACTCCGTTTCAAGCTGATGGGCCAGTTCGGTGACGCGTCGTTTAAGGCGGGATTCAGGGATAAGGACGCGATCCAGTTTTCCGCGCCAATAGGCAGGGATTTTGGCAGCGACCGAGGGAGCTCGCGAGGTTGAATGGCGTGCGGGCCGAGGCATTAAATGTGTTTGGAATCCTGATGGTCTTTTTCGGTGTAGCCGGATTCCTGGCGCTTAAAATTAACTTCGTTCTTTTTGACGTAGGCATTGAAAACGTCATCTGCGCTCATGCCGAGCACCTGGGCGGCGCTGATGAGAAAGTGGAACAAGTCAACCACTTCGACGCGGGCGTTTTGTTCATCGAAAGTTTGATATTTGGCCCACCATTTCCAGGGAATGCTGTCGGTGAGTTCGGCAAGTTCCTGGGTCATGGCGCGACAGTAGTTTAAAATCCATTTGGTTTTCTCTTCCTGCGTCAGGCGATCGGTATCGACGCCGATGCGCAAGTTAAGAGCCTTTTGCATCCGAAACAGTTCCTGCAATTGATCCGGTTTATCCATGCCCAAACCTTCGCAACCCGACTGGTTCAGGCAAGGAGAAATTGGATGGGAAGGGTCGGAGCGTTCGAAGGAGTTGAGCAGTCAGGAGAGCGCGCGAGGGTGCTTGGAGAAATTAGAGTTTTGTTTCCAGTGAAATTGGGCGGTCAAAAGGAACGAACCTCCCCTCCCCTGCCCTCCGCCTCCACTCGGGTGGAGGGGAGGGAGAAGAGGTCTACAGAAGAAAATCGCAGCGATGGTGCGAAATTTCGGGTCAGTTTGAAATTATGAATTCTACTATGCGCGGTGGTCGTTCCTGCGTCGCCCCCGCACGGATCGCCGAGGTGGCTGTCCTCCTCAGATTAGTCGAGGGTCATTTGGAGGCCGCGGAATTGGCGTGAGGCTTCGGGGAGTTCTTTGCAGGGGACGCCGGATTTGATTTTCGCGCCTTCGTCGCTGAGCACCATCAACTGCCCTTCCCTGCCGGGAAGCAAAAAGACCGCTTCGGGATTGGCAACGTGCGCTGCCCATTTGTAGAGCTTTTCGGGAGCGTGTGAAGGTCCATTCCACTGGTAGATTTCAGATGCACCGCCCCCATGGTAAGAGCCAGCGATCAAGTAAAAGCCGTTCCCATTATAGGTCATGTCACGAATGCCTTTGCCGCCGAGGTCGAGCAACTCAGGCTTACCGAGTTTTGCCCGGGCGTTGCGACCTTCGATCAAATCTTTTGGATTGAGCAGCGGGATGAGGAGCGCTTTCTTTTTGATGATTGGATTGCGGAAGCCGATCCAGAGCGTTCCGTCGGCCGCAGCGGCCATACCTTCGATATTGAGCGCACCTTTTTCCTTGGGCGCGAGCAATGAGGCATGCTCCAGCTTGAAACTTTTTAACGTGGGATCCGCAATGAAATCATCTTCCAGCAGTTTATAAGGGTGACCAATAGGCTGGAGGTAGGGAGCCTTTGGCAGAATGCGTGTAGCGAAGAAACGTTCGCGGCTTGTGCGTTCCTTGCCGCTTTTATTTCGCCCGTGGGAACTGATCCAATAGATCACATCTCCGACCCGCGCGGCACCTTCAATATCCGCT
>JBQCGE010000321.1:0-3109 GCA_051955955.1 Verrucomicrobiota bacterium | reverse complement strand
CCTCACTGCCCACGAGTGGGTTTTTGTCATCTGATTCAGACGATCCGCTGGTGCTTGGAGCTGTCAACGCACCGTGCTGCGGGGGCATGGTGAATTTCTATAATGGGGATCTGGACGAGTTTCAAATATTTGACGAAGCCTTAACTCAGGATCAAATCAAGGCGCTCAGCATGGATACTGGGCTCAGGATCATCCAACAACCGGCAAACATGAAGTCTCAAGTCGGCAGTAGTATTGAGTTAAGAGTAGATGCAGTTTCTTCCAAAGGGCCGGTGATCTATCAGTGGGAAAAAAACGGGGCATTGATAATCGGCGCGACAAATGCAGTTTATACCACCGAACCGACTCGTGATGCTGGGGTCTTCCGCTTTAGAGTTCATGTCCAGGACGATTCGGGCGCAGCAGTAACCAGCGACGAGGCTATAGTTCAGGTGGTTCCGTCACTAGTGCCGGGCTTATTAGCGTCCTGGGACTTTGAGGAAGAAGCTGGAACTCAAATTCAGGATTCTGAGCTGCTCTATCCTGGTACTTTATATCACGTTGAGAGAGTTGCTGACCGGACGGGGCAAGGGCGAGCCCTCCACTTTAACGGAACGAATTCTTATGCTTTCATTGGCGGAGTGGGAACTGATCTCGAGTTGCTGAACACTGGATACACAATCACATGGTGGCAACGATGGGAAGGAGAAACGGGTAAAATACAGCAATTGATTTCAATGGATGATGGAGCTGACTTTTCCGGCGGATACGCAGCATATATTTCTAAAGATGGGCAACTCGTGGCGCTCCATAATCAAGGAAGTATAGCGACTTCGCTATTTTACGGGAGTCTTCAACGTGATAAGTGGCAGCATTTTGCAATAACGTATGATGGTTTTACTAAGTCGCTTTATGTTAATGGTACCCGGGTGCTGGAAACCGGTGAGGAAAACCCTTTAAAGTCCGATGGGGACGATGCCTTGATCTTCGGCGCTTTAGACGCCCCGTGCTGTGGGGGAATGATAAATTATTTTTTAGGGGATCTCGACGAAGTAAAGATTTACACCAGGGCATTAAGCCAAAGTGAAGTGGTGGCTCTGGGACCTGCTCCGGAGATCGAGATTCTAAGAGGGCCAGAGAATTGGAATGTAGGGGTGAATGTGAGCGCTACATTTACCATCAAAGCCATGGCCACGGCTGGCTTGGAATTGCATTATCAATGGATGCTGGATGGTGCAGATATCCCCGGAGCTACTAATTCAGCCCTCAAAGTCTCTCAGCCTTCAAACGGAATTTATTCTTATCGAGTACGTCTCTCTGCTGGTGATTTGGAACTGGTGTCTGATCCTGGTGTGCTCAATGTTATTCAAAACACCTCTCCCAATCTGTTGGCTCACTGGAGTTTCGATTCCAGTGATGGCACCAACATCGTTGATCTCTCAGGAAGTCATACTGTTTCTCTTTCAGAAGCTCGTATTGTTTTAGGAAGAGTGGGGGAGGGAGCTTTGGCAGTGTCAAGCAGTTCGGCGATCGGACAGGCAGATCGAGCGGGTTCAGACCTGGAACTCGTCGGCTCACCTTATACGATTTGTTGGTGGATGCAGCTTAAGCCCTCATCCTCGCCGAGGACAGTTCTGGAGGTTCAGGACCGGTCTCAAAGGCTGGGTTGGTTCATTGACGCAAGTTCGACCTCGATTATCGCTAGTCATGGCGGCACGATCTGGAACGCCACCACAGGTGTGCAAATGACCAATTGGAATCATTACGCATTAGTTTGGGATGGACTGAAACGTTCGCTCCACGTGAACGGAGTTTTGAGAAGCTCTACCAGTACGACAACTCCTATAATAACCCATGGGAACCTTCCGCTCTACATTGGGAATAGATCGACACTTACGGCCAACTTACATGGCCGGCTTGATGATGTCCGGGTTTACAATTACGCCCTTGCGAACTCTGAAATTAAAGAGTTGATAGTTTCTCCATTGCCTCCAGAAATCTCAATCAACAGGAACTTAACGAATGGCTTCATGATCATTTGGCAGAATCCCTGGACGAATTCGTATCGCCTGGAGCTGAGTGAGAAAGTGGATGGGGATTGGTCACCTGCATCCCTCCTGCCGACAAGGAACGGCGTGACGAATAGCGTGACTTTGCCGTTGGAGCGCAACTCTCAATTTTTCCGTCTGCGAGAACTTTAATTTTCACAGTATAAATAACCTAGATATTCAGGCATATGATCAAAAGCCTATTCAGTTCTGGAAAAGAGCAATTCAAAAGGGAGTTTTGGAATGCAAAGCCATTCCCGCACGCCATCATCGATGACTTTTTAGATAACGAGTCGTTCAGGTCTTTAACCGAGTCGCTCCGGGCGGTGCATGAAAACCCTTCAATTTCGTTCAAAACACCACTTGAAAAGAAAAACACGACCTACTCATCGGAAACTTTTTCGAAAGAGTGTGGATCCCTGGTTGGCGCAATCACTGGAAAAGAATTTTTGGGGGAACTCAGTGAACTAACTGGAGTCCGCGAAATCACCCCCTTAACTGAATATAAGGGGCATGACTTTAAGTTTTACCACAAAATGGAGGAAGGTGGTTTTCTCGCGAGCCATGTGGATCACTCTGAGGTTCTCGGCAACAACAAAGTACATTTCCTAAATTGTATTTATTATGGCCCAGAGCGTTGGGAGAATGGCTGGGGCGGTGAAACCGTGCTGTTCGATAAGTGGGGCTTTCGAGAGGTGGCAAAAGTGGCTTGCAAGCCGAACCGATTATTAATCTTCTTGCACACGTCACAATCCTTCCATGGTGTTTCACGTCTGGTGAAGAATGAAACATCACGTTTTACGATTTACATGGATTTTTATGCAAATGTTGCTGAGTTGGGGAATATGGCGGAGGCAAGCAAAGCGGCTCAGTCTAATTTCGTCCCTCGATTCTGGAAGCATCGCACAACCTTTGTCCCATTGACGGTTAAGTATATGCATCGATACCTGCCCTGGTATCTGCTTTGGCTCACGAGACAGAAGTATTAACCTTCATTCCTGTCGTTCGTTTTGTTCGAGCGGTGGGTTGTTCAGGTTGAACGTGCTTTCGGCGCGTGTTAAACTCTCGTTCAAGATGTTTCC
>JBQCGE010000320.1:0-5043 GCA_051955955.1 Verrucomicrobiota bacterium | reverse complement strand
GTGGTGATTGAAACGGGTTGATCGCCGGTGTTGATGGTAACGGACGGATTATCATTACCGGGCAACTTCCACCCATCGATTGAAGGATTGCCCGCAATATTTTGGGTGAGTCGTGAAAGCAGAGGCTGATCACCCCATCCGAGATAATTTAACCATGCACGTACAAGCGGTTCGGGCAGAGCATTCTCACGAGCCACTGCCGAAACACTGACTCCCGCACCTCGCTGATATTGATCAAGCGCGGTCAAAGCTCGTCCGGTTTGAAAAACAGCGTGCCGCGCAAAATCGCTCAATACCGCTTCGGAATCTGCTTCAATTGCACGTTCGGTGTCCTTGATTTTTTTCTCCAGATTTTCGCGGGCTTTGATTGCGTCCGGGCTCGCCAGCGGAATTCGTAAGACGGGAGATCCTGCTGTTTTCAATCCAGGTCCGGGCAGGATATGGCTGCTGAAAAAAATTCCGGCCAAACCGTAGTAATCGCTCGTGGGAATGGGATCGAATTTATGGTCATGACAGCGTGCACAGGCCAGTGTGAGCCCCAGGAAAGCCCGGCCAGTCACATCAATCTGGTCATCGACAATGTCGGTCAGCATTTTTTCCTTATCCGCGTCGCCAATGCCCCATTCGCCAATCGCATACATCCCGGTCGCAATCAACCCGTTTGTGTTGAAGGACCCATTCCTCCCCGGAATCAGATCACCCGCAATCTGCTGTTGTATAAAATCGTTGTAAGGCAAATCTGAATTAAATGCGTTCACCACCCAATCACGATAGCGATAAGCCTCTGGAACATCTGCCTCCCCTCCACTTCCCCGTGCGTCAAATGAATCGGTATAGCGAACTACATCGAGCCAATGTCTCCCCCATTTCTCCCCGTAGTGCGGGGAGTTCAGCAATCGATCAACCACTTTTTCAAACGCGTCGGGTGAATCATCAGCAAGGAAATTTTCGGTTTCCTCACAGCTTGGAGGCAGCCCGGTTAGGTCGTAGGTCGCCCGACGGATAAGCGCTCTTTTCCCAGCCTCCGGGGCCGGTTTTAGATGGCTCTCCTCAAGTTTCTTCAGAATGAATTTGTCCAGGTCGGTTTTAGCCCAACTCTTATCCTGAACCTTTGGAGCGGTATGAGCGATTGGCTTTTGAAATGCCCATGCTTTGCGAACCGCTTCGTGTTCTCCTGATTCGGCGACCAAACCAGTTGTCATTAAGGAGGCAGGGTAGGGCGCTCCCATTCCAATCCAGGTTTTAAAATCGTTTACAACGGACTCTGATAATTTTTTGCTCTGATCCGGCGGCATTTGCAAATCGTTGTCTGTGTATGCGATGCTCTTGATGATTAAGCTGCGTTCCGGATTGCTGGGGTCTACTACAGCTCCACTTTCGCCACCTTTCATTAACCCCTCACGTGAATCGAGCAGTAGCCCTCCTTTGACTTTTTTGCTCGAAGCGCTATGGCATTCAAAACAGTTTTCGACCAGCACAGGCCGGATTTTGGATTCAAAGAAAGCAACAGTTGTCTCATCCGATCCCTGACCCCCGACGGCAACTACCGGCCGCAGCAATAACAAGAAAAGTGATATCCCAAACAGGGGAAGAGCGAACCTGAAGCATGGGATGCGAGACATTTTCAGATTGTTAGCACGATCCATCGGCGCTGCCAATCGGGAGATTTCGCCGTTATTAATAAATTTCAACCAGCCAAGTCATATACTCACTTATTCAACCTTAATCTTGAAACGATTTTCCTGCCGCAGGGTCTAAATACTATCTGGGATGCGGCGTTTTTAGCTCGCGAAAGCTGGACCATTAATGCAGATTAGACAAAGCCATGAGCGATATTCAAATTATTGAGTCCACTCTCGCCAGGACGGCTCAGAGAAGGCGATTGGAAAGAGCATTTAAAAACCTTTGGCACGGGTTGCTCTGGGGCGCTGGCGCATGGGTCCTTTTCCTCGCAATCTATAAACTGGCGCCCATCCCGGATAATATCGCCCGATTCTCGTGGATCGTCCTTCCGCTTGGTGCCATAGGCGGTTTTCTGAATGGCTTTACCCGCCGAATCACTCTCGCTGAGACTGCCCGCTGGATTGATAGCCGCAAACAGTTGCAGGAGCGTTTAAGTACTGCTCTCGAATTGGCTAAAACGAATCAGGAGAATGAGTGGAAATCGCTGATTGTTGCGGACGCTGCCCAAACGGTAAAAGAAGTGAACCCACGCGAGATGCTCCCATTTAAGTTCCCTCGCGCCAGCCGCTGGGCGGTCCTGCTCCTAATCGCGGGAATTGGGCTGGGCTTTGTCCCCGAATATCGATCGAGGGCTTATGTCCAAAAGAAACAGGATGATAAAATCATCAAGGAGGTTGCACGCGAACTTTCGCAATTAACTAAGCGTAATTTGCAGAGTCGCCCGCCAGCCATGGAGAGCACAAAGAAATCTCTCGAACAGGTTCAGGATTTGGCGAACTTCATGGGGAAGGCTGAATTGAGCCGGACAGATGCTCTTAAGAACCTCGCCAGTGTTACTGAAAAATTAAAAGAGCAAACTCGCGACATCACAAAAAATCCCGCCATTCGTAATCTCGAAAGGGCGGCGCGAAATTCCAGCAAGAGCGGTTCCCCTTCATCGGACTTGCAGCAGAAAATGGACACCCTCGCGAAGCAACTTGGCGCCCAGTCTTCCAATCCCGATGCTTTGGATAAGTTCCGTAAAAATTTGGAAAAGGCGAAGGAAGCCGCTGCGAATATGCCAAAAAGCGATTCGCCGGAAGCTAAAGCTGCGCGCGATAAGATGAACGCCTCCCTTGCTGATCTGGCGAAGCAGGCTAAGGATCTCGGCCTCGACCTGCCTAGTTTAAGCGAAGCGATCGCCTCTCTTCAGAATGCCCAACCCGATCAGGTCCTCAAGGATTTGCAGGTTGCCGAGGTCGACCTCGAGAAAATCGAAGCCATGGCAAAAGCACTGGAAAAAATGCAAATCGACGCTCAAAAATTGGGCAGGGATCTGGCCGAACAGTTAAAACAGGGTCAGGCCGAAGCCGCTCAGAGCACCCTTCAAAAAATGATCGATCAGCTAAAGGATGGAAAAATGAATTCTGAACAGATGCAGAAGGTCATGGATGAAGTTCAGAAGGCGCTCGATCCAGCCAAACAGTACGGCGAAGTCAAAGATCATCTCGCCAAGGCGATGCAGCAGATGAAACAGGGTGATAAGCCAGGTGGCGCTCAGTCCCTGGCCAAGGCTTCCGAAGCGCTCGGAAAGATGATGGGGGACGTCGGTGACGCACAAAGTCTCCTCGCAACTCTCGAAGCCTTGCAGCAGGCTCAAATGGCGATCGCAAACGGCATGGGCTGGGGACAAATGGCACAGAAAAGCGGTTCCGGTTCCGGTAAGGGACAGGGCACCTCAAAAAGCGGCGTGGGAACATGGACCGATGAGGATTCATGGGTTTATCCCGAATATTCTGAAAAATGGGATAATACAGGGGTTGAACGGGCTGATATGGAAGGAAAGGGGGTTAGTGATCGCGGGGAGGGCAATCTCGCGGATAATCTCGCTCCGACAAAAATCAAAGGGCAAATAACCCCAGGCGGTCCCATGCCCAGCATCACCATGAAAGGCGTCAGTATCAAAGGCACCAGCAAGGTGCAATACCAGGAGATGACTGCGGCCGCTCAAAGTGAAACCCAAAGCGCCCTCAACCAGGATCAGGTCCCTCGCGCTTATCAAAATGCTGTTCGTAATTATTTTGACGATCTGAAACAGTAGGAACCATGAACACGGAACAAAAAATTGAGAGTTTTCGGCAGACTTACTCCGCCATGCGTTCGGAGATCGGCAAGGTTATTGTCGGTCACGAAAGCATCGTCGATGGCACTCTGATCGCCATTCTCGCGGGCGGCCATGTCCTCCTCGAAGGGGTCCCCGGGTTGGGTAAAACTCTGCTTGTCCGCACTCTTAGCCAGACCCTCAACCTCTCTTTCAACCGCATCCAATTCACTCCCGACCTCATGCCCGCCGATATCCTCGGCACGAACCTGGTCATGGAAACTCCGGATGGGCGGCGTGAATTCCGCTTTCAAAAAGGTCCCATTTTCGGGCACCTGATCCTGGCGGACGAAATCAACCGCGCCACCCCAAAGACACAATCCGCACTGCTTGAAGCAATGCAGGAGCACAGTGTTACCGCGGGGGGTGAGATCCGGCGTCTTGAGGAACCTTTCTTTGTTCTCGCCACCCAGAATCCCATCGACCAGGAAGGAACTTATCCGCTTCCGGAAGCGCAATTGGACCGCTTTTTTTTCAAGTTGATTGTCACTTACCCAAATGCTTCGGAGTTGACCGAGGTTTTGAATCGCACTACCGAATCGCGAAAAATCGAGATTCAAAACGTGGTCACTCGCGAGCAATTAATGGACCTGCAGGAACTCGTCCGACAAGTGCCGGTCGCGTCACATGTTAAGGACTATGCCGTTCGCTTGGTCCTCGCCACGCATCCTAAAACGGAAACCGCCGCACCCATCACCAATCAATATCTCCGCTTCGGGAGCAGTCCTCGCGGTGCCCAGGCATTGCTCCTTGGAGCGAAGGTCCGCGCTCTGATGCAGGGGCGGTTTAACGTGAGCTTCGATGATATTCAGGCCGTCGTTATGCCCACCCTCCGTCATCGGTGCATACTGAATTTCGAAGCGGAAGCTGAAGGAATCACTACCGATCACGTCCTTCATCAAATCCTCAAGGACGTTCCAAAAGACGCTGCGGTTGCTGCCTGATTGAATGGCTTCCAACCTCATTACTCCTGAACTCCTGCGCAGGCTCGAGCAATTCCAACTGCTCGCAAGTCGCCGCGCCAAAAGCACCGCCCGGGGGGAACGCCGCAGTCGCGCCCGGGGCCAGTCCGTCGAATTTGCCGATCATCGGAATTACGTGGCGGGCGATGATTTCCGCTATCTGGATTGGAATTTATATGGCCGCCTGGATCGCCTCTTTCTCAAGCTCTACGAAGAAGAGCGTGAGTTGCCGGTCTCAATTTTTCTTGATGCAAGTGA
>JBQCGE010000319.1:0-3705 GCA_051955955.1 Verrucomicrobiota bacterium | reverse complement strand
ACCTGGTTGAGGAAGCCGTCCGGATCCCATGCCTGAAGTTGGAGAAAGTTATTTGTAACCAGACCCGTTGCGACAACTTCCGCGCGATTGGTCGGCCAAAGAAAACGAGCGAACGGAACTTCATTGGTCATCGGATGGAGCTTAAAGATGCCATCTACAGCAATTCCGTTTACGTTAGTAACGGAACCGAGCACGACAAACCCGCCGTCAGGCATCGGAATGATCTGGTCCACCGAGGACCCTTGGACATCCAGGTCAAAATTAGGATCCAACGAGCCGTCATGATTAAGCCGAGCGATAAAGGAACGACGTTGGCCATCGACAGAAAGGAAGTTGCCGCCAACCAGAATCTGACCCGTGGGAAGAGGTTGGATGGCGCTGACATAATTTGGGGTAAGCTTGTTCGAGCTGTTGGTCCCAACATTTGGTAGGAAAGCAGGATCAAGAGATCCAGTGTTGGAAAGACGAGCGATACGTGCCGCCTCAGTTCCATTTACTAAATTGAATCCGCCACCAATAAGAATATACCCCAAACGATCGAGGGAGATTGCACGCGCCGGGACGGGCGAAGCAGCAGATAGAGGAGTTTTATACTCCAACTTATTATTCAGATTCATGTCCCTGGAAAAATCGGGCTTCAATCGAACAACGCTGCCGCCTCCAGAATAGAGGACTTCTCCACTTTTGAGAAAAAAGGGAGGATAAGAAATCGATGCGTCAGCCACCCTGAATGGTACACCATTAGTAAGCCAGAATAGGCCCGCATCGCCCCATAGGTAGGAATCGATATCTGAACCTGCATGGATCCCTTTCACGGGAATTGTAAAACCCAATGCACCTGGATTGAAAGCTGGATCCAACTTACCATCTGGTCTTAATCGTGCAGAACTTCGGGATATTGTGTTGTTAATTGAGGTAAACAGCCCGCCAATAAGAATATCGCTATTGGGTTGAAGCGATATGGAAGTAACAGGACGGTTAACGACGGGATTGAAGTTGGTATCAACTGTCAGATCTGCATTCAACCGGACCAGGTTTGTTATCGGGAGGCCCTGGATGTTCGTAAATGTACCGCCTATGTAGATCCGGCCGTCCGGAAGTCCCGCAACAGAGTTGATCGTTGGTGTGGTTGTATATGGAACCGAAATTTGGAATGAGGAATCCAGTTCACCGACATCTTCATTCAGGAGCAAGATGGTGACGTATTCGTCGACACCATTGATTGTGACTCGCGCGCCAAAAGTTTTGGGGCCAGAAGTTGAATTGGTCGAGATCAATGGGACATCCAGAGAGCGACGGCCGAATTCGCCGTCCGCATAGGTGATGATTGTATTTGTGGATTGGTAGTTGAATCCACTTATGGCGGATTGGTCAAACGTTTCAATGCTCGCGGACAATGTTCCCTGACTGCCATCCAGTCGCTCCACTTCGATATGCGCAGTGGGCGCTGACTGATTAAGAACAATTCGATTTGTAACGAGATAAATGTAACCCGGGCTTGGTTCTTCGTTGAAACGAACCAGGCTTGGCGCCGGAGTGAGGTCAACGTGGGTAAACCCACCTCCGACCAGGACGTTTCGGTCAGGTAACTGGATCAGCGTGCTTGCCTGGTAATCCAGCCCGTATCCAGGATCGAAGGAAGTATCCAAGGAAAAGTCTGAGTTCAACCTGGCGATGCGGTAACGCTCAACGCCTTGAATTTCTGTAAATTCTCCGATGATATAATATTTACCATTTTGTGCTGGAAGAATCCGAGTAACAACACCATCAGTGCTGAATGAGAAAGAGCTATCAAGCACCCCCGTTTTTGCATCGACACGCGCAATTGTTGAAGCGGTAGAATTGTTGATCCCTTTATATGATCCGCAAAGATACAAATAATTCTCGATCTCCAGGATTTGACGCACGTCGCCTTTCAAAAATAGATTAAACTCCGAATCAACCGGGCCATCTATTTTATACCGAACAACCTGGTTACTCCCTGCCAATGGAATCAACTGGGCCAGGAATTTTCCATCTGTGAGCGGAAGTATTAAATTGCAGGACCTTGGTGATGGAAATGGGGAAGATGCAAACGCAGTGTGAAGAGATCCGTTCGGATTGATACGGAACAAAGTACCAGGTGAGGAAAAATTTGTAAAACGCATGCCGCGATTTCCTCCTACCAGGAGAGTCTCATCAGGCAAAACGGCAAACGCAACCACAACATCTGGATCCGTGGTCCCACTCATCAGAATCGGTAAATTGAAGGTGTCATCAAGTGATCCATCAGAATTTAATCGATAGATGAAGTTGGGACCGGCACCAGATCGTATGCCGGGGAGATTGCCACTGATATAAATTTTGCCAGAGTTGAGCGTATGAATTTGGTTAATTCGACCAGTATAGAAGGCATGCGGAAATCCATCCTGAATAAAAGCCCCATCCAGGCTGCCGTCGTGGTTCAATCGGGCTAATTTTGGTCGACCATCCCAGTATCCAATTAAGAGTTTTCCATCCGGTTGAACTGCGATTGCCGTAGGCGCCCATAGTGATTTCGGGGACGGGGACTTCAGCTCAGTTTGGTAGGTCGCGTCAATCGTGCCGGGAGCTTCATCGTCGTGGATGATCACTTCGGCGGAGCTTCTAGTGAAAGAAACGGATTCGTCCTCGGTTGACAGCGCAACGTGGAACATCTTTTCACCTTGAGAGGCATCATTGATGAGTGGCAATTGAATTTCGTGCTGAAGCTCGCCGGGAGCAAAAGTGATGTTAGTAGGATACGATGCTACCGCTGTTCCTCCGCGGAGTGATTCGACCGTAAGATCAAAGGTTTCTTCGTTGGTGTTAGCGGCGGAGCGAGTAACGCTGATGGTGATCTCCTGCAGTGCCTCATAGCCTCGAAACGTGGCTTTATCAAAATAGACAAATGTCTGCCCGGTCGCTCTGGCTGCATTCAGGCGCACAATGCCGTTGCCAGGATAACCGCCAAATTGTGTAAAATCACCACCTACCAACAGAGTGCCATCGAGGAGCGGAAGGATCGTATTGACCATTCCATTCGGGCCGGAATCGTTATCCACCGTCCAGTTCAGATCACACGATTGGCTTAGACACAGTATGTTCTTTGAAAAGTAATCGCCTGCTCCGCTAAAATCACCGCCGATATAAATAGTGTCGTAAGCACCCGAGGCCAAAGTGGCAGGTTTCCACGCGTCGAAAGCTATTGCATTCACCCGGCCATGAACGATTGGGAATCTATTGTAAAAATCGTTGTCCAGTTCGCCGCTTTCCGAAATGCGGGCGATGTGCGTTTGAGTTGAACCCTCATTCTGAGTTTCGATGGCGGCAATGTAGGAATTCGTGCCGGGTTCATGCTCGATGACTGTGATATGCGCGGCACCGGATGTGAGCGCCTCGAATGATGATGTGAAATTCGTGTCACGGCTGCCATCTCGGTTCCATTTGCCGAATATATAAGCAAGAGTACCGTCTTCATTGGTCGAATAGGCAGACCCAAGAAGTGAGCCATCCCTGTTTTGGGCTATGGTGAGAAACGAAAGTCCCTGTGAGGAATTGGAGAAATTCGTATCGATCAGACCGACTCGGCTCATTGCTAGAAGTCCGTACATATTGGTCCCGGATGTCGCCCAAAAACTTCCTGCAGCAAATATCGAACCGAATTGCTCCACGAGAATTCTGCGGGCTGAACCATTTAAATCACTG
>JBQCGE010000318.1:0-4840 GCA_051955955.1 Verrucomicrobiota bacterium | reverse complement strand
GTTTACCAGCGCGAGTCACGCGAGCCTGCGTATTTGAAGCAGGTGCGCGCCTTTTCTCTGAATGGGGTGGAAGACACCCAAAATCCTACCGAGGATTTGAAGGCACTCCTGAATACTCCTTCCATTGCCTCAAAGAATTGGGTTTATCGCCAATACGATTTCATGGTGCGCGACAGCACGGTCGTTCCACCCGGCTCTGATGCCGCCGTCATTCACATCAAGGGGAACTCCCTCCCGCAGGAAATCAGCGGCAATCAGAAGATTTCCAAATTCATCGCCATGTCGGTCGATTGCAACGCCACTTATGTTTACCTCGACCCTTACGAAGGCGGCAAGATCGCCGTGGCTGAAGCCGCTCGCAATCTCGCCTGCTCCGGCGCAGTGCCGCTCGGCGCAACCGATAACCTGAACTTCGGCAACCCGCACAACCCGGAAATCTTTTTCCAACTCCGCAAGTCGGTCGAAGGTCTTTCGGAAGCATGCCGGGTGTTCAATGCTCCCGTTACCGGCGGAAATGTCAGCCTTTATAACCAAAATCCAAACGGCCCAATTGACCCGACTCCTACAGTGGCACTGGTCGGTCAGATCGCAAAACGCGAGCACATCACCACTCAATTTTTTAAAGATGAGGGAGATTTGATCGTCCTGCTCGGGGAAGCTGTTGATGCAGGTGATCCCTTGCAGGGGTTGGGCGGCTCCGCATACCTGCAACGCCGCAAGGGCCTCAAAACTGGCACTCCGCCACGGATCAACCTGGAACACGAAAAACAACTGCACGACACCCTGCGAGCATTGATTACCTCCGGATTGGTCAAGAGCGCCCACGATTGCAGTGAAGGCGGCCTGGCGGTTGCCATTGCGGAATCATGCATTTCCCAACAAACCGCCCGTGAAACTCCACGCCTGATCGGTGCCACAATCGATTTCACCGAGGTTCATTCCAGTCGACTTGACGCTCTCCTTTTTGGCGAATCCCAGTCGCGAATCGTTATTTCGATCCGGCCGGCGGATTTGCAGACGGTAATGACACAATGCCAAAAGGATAAAATCCCCGCACGGGCAATCGGGCGTGTGGGCGGAAGCAACCTTTCAATTCAAACCGCCCGGACGAAGTTGGAGTGGCCTCTCGCCGAACTGCACGACCTTTGGTGGAACTGCATTCGCCGCGCGATGGAAGCATAACGCGGCCACACCAGGAACGGAATTATTCCGCGGTACTTTGCTCAGCAGGAGGAGCTTCAGAAGGCTCCTCCTTTTTCGTGCCTGCTTTTTTCGTCTTCGCTCCTTTGGGAGCGCGGGGCTCGAATTCGAAGGAAACTTTCCCATCTTTGCCCAGGACAAGATACGCGGAAAAGGGCCGATTCTTTTTCGAAATGAATTTGTGAAGCAAATCCGTTTTCCCGGTGCTCAACAGCTTAGCCCTCTCTTCCCGTGTCATTTGCCTTTGCAAAATGACTTTCCCGGAACGGAAATCACAGGTTTTATTCGGTCCAACCGCTTTCTCGCAGACGTAAGCCATTCCCCCATCATAAACGTTGGAAGCGCACTTCGGACATTTCCCCACCGGCTCCTGCCCGCTAAAATCAACTTCCTGCGCCTGCCCGTTCTCGCCCGTCCCGCTTCCGGGTCCGAAATCAAACTCCGGTTTTAACTCCGGCGAAAGCTTGATGATCGCAGCAAAAGGACGGCCCATTTTGCTCTTAAATCCCTGCAGCGGGCCGATCTTCTTTTCACGCAAAAGTTCCTCTGCCTCCTCCACCTCGATTTGTCGCCCGGCAACAATTTTCCACATCGAGAAATCGCACGTTTGGCACTGGTACTTTTTGTAAGTTTCCTTCACCACCCCACCGCATTTTGGGCACGGTGTTTTCAGCGTCGCGAAGTCGCCGGGAACAGTGTCGCTTTCGTAGCGTTTTGTCTTTTCGACGATCTGCTGCGTCATCGCGGCAATTTGCTGCATGAATTCGGGGCGTTTCAATTCACCCCGCTCCATCTGCTTGAGTTTAAACTCCCAGTTTCCGGTCAATTCCGGCGAACAAAGTTCGGGAATGCTCAAGCCCCGTAAAAGTGTGATCAGAGAAATGCCTTTCGCAGTGGCCTGCAGTTCGCGCCCCAACCGCTGGACATATTTCTCCAGGATCAACCCTTCAATGATCGCCGCGCGTGTGGCTGGAGTCCCGAGCCCTTTGGCACTCATTGCTTCGCGCAATTCTTCATCCTCAAAAAGCTTCCCCGCCCCTTCAATTTCGCTCAACAAGGTCGATTCCGTGAACCGCGCATGTGTTTTGGTCTGAAGCGAAAGTACTTCGACATCATTTGTTTTAACCTGTTCGTTCGCTTTTACCGGAACAAGTCTGGGGGTTGCGTCATCCGCTTCCGCCTCGCGCCCGTAAACGGACAACCAACCAGGCGAAACCAGCACTTTGCCTTCACTCTTGAACGGCTCATTCTCAACGCGTGTGATGCGCGTGGTGATCAGGAATTCCGCTGCTGGATAAAACACTGCAAGAAAACGGCGCGTCACCATGTCATAAATCTTCCATTCATCCTCGTCCAAATTCTTTGGCGCAAGTGTAGTAGGAATAATTGCAAAGTGATCCGAAACTTTCGCGTTATTGAATATGCGTTTATTCGGTCGAACCCAGCCCTGATTCAGGATTACTCCCGCGAAATTCTGGAACTGGTTTACTTCGCCCAGGGTTGCCATCGTCTTTTTAACTGTGTCGATGTAATCCTCTGGGAGCGCGCGTGAGTCCGTTCTGGGATAGGTCAGCACCTTGTGGCGTTCATAAAGCGCCTGGGCAATACCCAAAGTCCGCTTCGCGGGGTAACCAAATCGCGAGTTGCCTTCCCGCTGCAAGCTCGTTAAATCGAAAAGCAATGGTGAAAGTTGCGTGGTTGGTTTGCTCTCTTCGGTGACAATGCCGGTTTTCCCAAGGCATTTCTCGCGAATCGCATCGGCCTTTGCTTTGTCCCAAACACGCTCGGCCTTTAAGTCAGTATCACCATCCTTCCCCTTGAGGAAATTCTCATCAAACCAGCGCCCCTTATACTCCCCTGCCTCGGCCAAAAAAGTTCCATGGATTTCCCAGTAATCACGCGCGACAAACTTCCGAATCCGCTCCTCCCGCTCCACCATGATCGCCAGCGTGGGAGTTTGCACCCGCCCTACCGTGGTCAACTGGAACCCGCCCGACTTCGAATTGAACGCGGTCATTGCTCGCGTCCCGTTGATTCCCACAAGCCAATCCGATTCCGAACGGCATACCGCCGCATCCGCGAGCGGACGCATTGCAAAATCATCCCGAAGCGCACGGAATCCTTCCCGGATCGCCTGGGGCGTCATGGATTGCAGCCAAAGGCGTTTCACCGGCTTGTCGGTTTTCGAATATTGGACGATGTACCGGAAAATGAGTTCCCCTTCACGGCCCGCGTCGCATGCATTGATCAGCAGGTCCACATCCTTTCGCTTGATTAAACGCAGCAGCAACTTCAGCCGCGATTCGTTCTTCTCGATTGGCCGCAAGTCGAAATGCGGCGGAATCACCGGCAAATGTCCAAAAGTCCACTTCCCGCGCTTCACTTCAAACTGCTCCGGCGCCGTTAACTCCAGCAAATGACCCACGGCCGACGAAATCAAGTATTCGTCAGATTCAAAGTAGTCATCGACCTTTTTGAACCCGCCGAGCGCTTTCGATATGTCGGTCGCGACCGAAGGTTTCTCCGCTATGATCAGGGCTTTTCCCATTTACCTCTCCAACGTTAAAATCCGGTTGCGGGGTTAAATTTCAAGTGCTGCAACGTTTCAAAAAGACAGTGATAAGTCAAAGGGGGAATTTTTTTCCTCCAAAATCGCCAAAATACCGCGAAATTTCATGACTTCACCAATTCCGAGCTTATAATCCGCCCATCCCAATGGCGTGCGCGGCGCAAAATTTTTTTTGGCAATCCAGCCTTGCATGGCTTCAATCACTTCTGCTCGGACTCTTGTTTTGCGGCTCTCATTCAAATTTGATCGCCCAGGCAAACGAACTAGTTTTCGCGAGGGACATCGCCCCAATCATCATCCAAAATTGTTCCCAATGTCATCGCCCCGGTGAACCAGCCCCATTCTCATTGCTGAATTACAACGACGTTTTCAAACATCGCGACCAGGTTTTGGAAGTAATCGAAAGCGGCATCATGCCGCCATGGATGCCCGCACCACAGAAACATCGATTTGCCAACGAGCGCCGTTTACCTCCGGAAGCCATCACCAAAGTGAAGCAATGGATCATCAACGGCGCGCCCGAAGGGAATCCAGAAGATCTGCCGCCATTGCCGCATTGGGTGCAGGGATGGTCGCTGGGAGAACCTGACTTGATCCTCACGCTGCCACAACCGTACGAAATGAGTGCGGAAGGAACGGATATTTACAGAAATTTCGTTTTTCCCGTGTCCATCACCAACCACCAGCAGGTCGCCGGCCTGGAGTTCCGTCCAGGGAATGGAAAGGTTGTGCATCACGCCTTCATCCGCATTGATTCTACACATGGGTCACGCAGTCGGGACGCCGGGGATCCGGAGCCGGGATTTTCCGGTCTCCACGCGCCGGGAACGATGCCGCCTGAAGGATTCTTCGCCAGCTGGCAACCGGGCAAGACGGCAAGCCGCTACCCACAGGGCCTCTCATGGACACTTCATCCGGGAGAAGACCTGGTCGTTCAAACGCATCTGCGCCACAGCGGCAAACCTGAAAAGGTTCAACCTCAGATTGGGATTTACTTCACCAAATCCCAACCGAAAACCATTCCTCTCAAGCTCTACCTCCAAAGCACACAAATTAAAATTCCCGCTGGTT
>JBQCGE010000317.1:0-7122 GCA_051955955.1 Verrucomicrobiota bacterium | reverse complement strand
TGGTTCGGGGTCAGCCGAAACCTCGGCGTTGCGTAATCTGGAATATACACCGGACGTGCGGTCACGTCATAGAGCGGAACAGCAGGGGCAGGGGAGTGTTGGTGATGCGAATCCGGACCCTTCTTTTGATCGAGTTCCGCCAGTCGGTTCAGGACTTTCTTCCGGCCCGCTTTCTTTCCCGTGATCGCTTCCGTTGCAACGCGCTCACTGCGATGCACCATTGCCTTCTGCACAATTTCATTAATCTGCGCCACCTGGTCCACCCCCATAAACGCATCGACCTCCGGCAATAATTTCGGCAATTCCTCCTGGAACCGTTGCGGAAGACAGCCCGAAACAATCAACCCCTGGCCGCGATTCTGGGCTTCACGCACCTGGGCCGATTCCAAAATCGCATCAACGCTTTCCTCCTGGGCGGCATCAATAAATGAGCAGGTGTTCACAATCACCACGTCCGCCGAAGCGGCATCATTGGTGATCTGCACCCCTTCCTTCACGAGCGAGCCGAGCATGATTTCGGCATCCACCAGGTTTTTGGCGCATCCGAGCGAGATCATTCCCACTCGAACGGGTTTACTAGAACTGTTCTGACCAGAATTCACGAGAAGCGAAACCTATCCCACGAAATCGCGGATATTCAAGGGACATCTTTGGGGAAGTGGTCCAAAGGAATCAGGTTTGTGCAGTGAAAATTTGCGCTATATTGGCCGCCTGTGGTTCACGATTCCGACCCATCCCAACCCGAGGAGCAGATCGCCATCATTGGTGCCCGGGAGCACAATTTAAAGAATATTTCTGTCGAAATCCCCCGCGGGAAGTTTGTCGTCGTGACCGGGGTAAGCGGTTCAGGCAAAAGCACCCTGGCCTTTGATATTGTCTTTGCCGAAGGGCAACGGCGGTTCCTCGATGCGATGAGTGCATACGCGCGTCAATTTGTCGAGCAAATGGCCCGACCTGAGGTGGACCTGATTACCGGGCTTCCACCCACAGTCAGCATCGAACAGCGGAATTCGCGCGGCGGGGGTAAAAGCACCGTCGCGACGGTCACTGAAATTTACCATTTCATCCGGCTCTTGTTTGCCCGGCTTGGCATCCAGCATTGTCCCGATTGTAATTTGCCCGTGCAGGCGCAAACCCGTGACCAGGTCGGTGAAAAGCTGCGAATGGAAATGAAAAGGCGCGGTGATTTGCTCCTGCTCGCCCCAATCGTCCGAAACCGCAAAGGTTTTCACACCGATGTTGCACAATGGGCGGCCAAGAATGGATTCGCGGAAATCCGCGCAGATGGAAAAATTTATTCCACCGCCGAGCCGTTTCGCCTCGATCGCTTTCGCGAACACGACGTTGAAATCGTGGTCGGTGTTTTGGAAAAGAAAGCGGGCAACGCTGGCCAACCCCTTATTGATCGCGCGCTGGATTTGGGGCACGGGACGATTTTTGCACTGAGCAACGATAAGGAAGTCACGATCCACTCCACCGAGCGCGCCTGTCCTTCTTGCGGCGAATCTTTCGGCATTCTCGACCCAAAAATGTTCAGCTACAACTCCTCCCAGGGCTGGTGCCCAACCTGCCGCGGGTTTGGTGAGACTTTTTATCTGCCGGATGTGGATCGTGGCGCTCGGGGCGATGCCATTGAGGAATCATGGTTCGAATGGCAGGAAGGAAAACGCGAGCTTTGCCCCGAATGCAAAGGTGCCCGCCTCAACCGTGTGGCACGAGCCGTCCGTCTCTACTGGACCCCCACGATCAAAAGCAATCGCAAGGTGGTGTATGCCGAAGGCCTCAAGAGCGATTATCCCAATGTCGATTTCTTTGCGAAGGCGACCGTGGAACAGGCGTTGGAATTTTTTCGAAATGTGAAACCGAAGGGCCGCGAAGCGGAAATCGCTCGCGACATTTTGCCCGAGCTCGTCGAGCGGTTGAAATTCCTTTGCGAAGTCGGCCTCGATTACATGCAGTTGGGCCGGAGCGTTACCACTCTTTCCGGCGGTGAATCGCAGCGCATCCGGCTCGCATCCCAGCTTGGGTCAAACCTGAGCGGTGTTCTTTACGTGCTGGATGAACCGACCATTGGGTTGCACGCGCGCGATAATGAGCATTTGCTTCGCGCGCTCGAGTTATTGCAGCAACGCGGCAATACGCTCCTGGTCGTGGAACATGATGAAGAGACGATGCGCCGGGCTGATTACATTATTGACCTCGGACCGGGCGCGGGAGTCCATGGCGGCCAGATTGCAGCGGCCGGAACCTTGAAGCAGTTGCTCGCAAACCCCGCATCCGTCACGGGTCAAAGTTTGCAGTTGTCGCGCAAGTACCCCACACGCGGGGAACGCAGGCCGGTGTATAAATCAACCCAAATGCTGCGGTTGCAGGGCGCCAAAACAAACAACCTCAAAAATATTACGGTCGATTTCCCGCTGAACCGTTTCGTCGTAATTACCGGCGTGAGTGGCTCGGGCAAAAGCACCTTGATTCGCGAATGCCTGCTTCCTTCCGTGAGCCATTGCCTGAGCAAAAAGAAAGAGGGCAATCCAGTCTGCAAAGTGACCGGGTTTGAATCGCTGAAGTCCGTTTATGAAGTGGATCAATCACCGGTCGGTCGAACTCCAAGGTCCACGCCCGCGACGTATGTCGGCTTCTTCGATGTCATTCGTCAATTGTTCGCGCAATTGCCTGAAGCAAGATTGCGCGGCTATTCGGTCGGTCGGTTTTCATTCAATAGCGCGCAAGGCCGTTGCCCGGAGTGTGAAGGAGCAGGGCAGGTGAAGCTCGAAATGAATTTTCTCCCGCCCGCTTATGTCATTTGCGAGTCCTGCCGCGGCACCCGCTTTAATCCTGAGACACTCGATATCGAGTTTCATGGCAAAAACATTTCGCAGGTGCTCGATTTGAGTGTGGAGGAAGCCATCGAATTTTTCTCAGCCATTCCCCGCGTGCGAAAGCCACTGGAAGCTTTGCGGGATACGGGGCTCGATTATCTCAAACTCGGGCAGATCAGCCCCACTCTCAGCGGCGGTGAAGCGCAACGGATGAAATTGGTGACTCACTTGCTTTCGGGATTAAAGGAGCAGGCCGAATTATTCGACCCACGTGCTAAACGGAATTTGTTCATCCTCGAAGAACCGACCATCGGGCTCCACATGTCGGATGTTCGTCGGTTAGTCGAGGTGCTCCAAAAGTTAATCGATGCGGGGCACTCAGTGATTGTCATTGAGCATAACCTCGACCTGATTGCCGAAGCCGATTGGGTAATCGACCTTGGTCCCGAAGGTGGTACTGCTGGCGGCGAATTGGTTGCCTCCGGAACTCCCGAACAAGTCGCCAAAGTCAAACAGTCTCATACCGGACGCTTCCTCGCGCCCGTGCTCAGGAATGGGAAAGCGTAGTTCCGCAGTTCGCCTGAATTTGCGATTTTAATGGAACTCAATCGCGCCGCGATCCGGTCCAAAGCCGGTCAGGCGAGAATTCCAAATTTGATCGATAAAGGGAAAATTGGCAGCATCACCGGTATCGATTGCCTGGCTTCCTGGTGCAAGCGGGATGTAAGTTGCCGTCGGGGTGCCAAACTTTGGATCCGTGTTACTCAAGCTCGTTGGCTGCGTGAACGGGGCTGAATTGTCGATACCAATATTGAATCCGTCATCGGTGAATGGACCGTAAACCGAAACGGAAATCGCACTCCCAAAGATGGAATCGCGAGCATTCACTTGCCCGGTCTGGTTAAAGAGGTCATCACCAAAGGCAGCGCCCACCGGTTGCGACGGTAGGCTGACTGCGCCCGCCAGCGCTTTGTTCATCGCGAAGGTGGTGAAAGCGATCTCTGCCGTTCCGTTTTCCAAATAAAGCCCGCCTCCCAGGCCTGAACCTGAACTGTTGGATGCAGCGATAATAATCAGTGCTGGAGCCATCCCGCCTTGCGCACGATTATCCAAAAAACTGGTGTTCAGAATTGTCAAAGGGCCTGACTGATAGACGCCGCCCCCTTCCGCCCGAAATCCATTCAAGTAAACCGAATTATCCAGTGCTGCCGCAGCGCTTCCCAGGGCCAGGTTATGCGCAATGCTCGAGCGGTTCAGTTCCAGTGAACCGAAACTGCAAATCCCTCCACCGAACGCAGGTGCATGAAACCCCACGCATTTGTTGCTTGAAACACTTACGTCTGTCAGGTGCAGTTCGCCATTGCTCCAAATCGCCCCGCCACAGGAAGCATCACCCATTCGGGAATTTACCGCGGCCGATGCTGTGTTGTTCTGAAACACCGAGCTGTTCACCTGCACGGTTGTCCCCGCAATAAAGAGAGCGCCGCCGAGTCCCGCGCCGCCGGTCGTGATCGTGTCGGCTGGCGAACCGCCAACCGCTTCATTGGAAAGAAAGGTGCAATCCTGGATCGCTAATGTGCCGCCATTCACGGCCACCGCACCGCCCGATCCGCTCTTGCCATTTTGCGCCAGTTGCCCGGCACTGCCGCCAGTTGCCCGGCTTTGGACAAATACCGAGTGGATCAATTGAAGCGAACCGCCCTCACTATAAATTGCGCCCCCATAAGCACTGGAATTCTGAAGAAACGAGTAGGTCTCGGACGAGGAGGGCGTAAAACCAACCGCCAGATTTCCAAAAAAGAAGCAGTCTTCAACCGTTACGTTGCCCGCCCGGTTAAGAATCGCTCCGCCAAGCGCATCCTCGGCGGGTTGTGCTCCAGGCTGAGGACGATCCGCACCTGCATAAAGGTCCAGCTTCCGGAAAGTCGCGGATACACCCTGGCTGATCTCCGCGAGCCGACAGCTTCCTCGCCCATAGATTTGAACCGTATGCCCGCTCCCATCAATCACAGTATCCGAATTGATCAAAACCGGCGACGTGAGACTAATCACCCCGTCAAAACTAAACGTGACCGTGCCCCCGCCGGCGACCGCAGCCTTCAATGCAACTTCCGTAGGTTGCGATACCACACCTGCCCCCAGGGCTGAATAGGTGATGATGGATAAAGAGATTCCCAGATTGAAAAGACATCGCCAGTTGCCTCCACTCGCACGCAAAGTTTTCATAAAACTTCGATTAGCAAGATGGCAAAGCGATAACAAGGAATAAACAAACCTGATGCGATTTATCAGGGAAATGACGAGAGCTGGGTGTTACACACAATTGCGTCCCCTGCATCCTTACTGCACGTAAACACTTTGTTTGGGATTCCAATCAATGGGCATTTGGTTCTGAGAGTTTGTTAATGTTCGATTCCAACGGTGGAGCGTAAAAATTTTGGAATCCCAATGGAAAGTTACTGCCGGGGTGGAACCACGATAAAAAATCGCCACATGATTAGTAGTGTCGAGCGAGACCGCTCCAGTCCCCCAATAGAGATCCTCGTGATCGTAGTAAAACCACTGCCAATTCTGATGAGGTTGGCGATAAACAAAGCTCGTCGTAAATGGCTCGATGCTCCAGTTGCACTCCTGGACAATTCGAAGTTCGATTCCTTCTGGAGTAATGGCTCTCGCAACCGTCCGTGGGTGTGAGATATGTCCCAAAAAGACCAAGCTCACGAGCAGCACAGCAAGGAACAAAAAGAGAATGGCAGAGGCGCGCTTGCTCATTCTAAGTTATGGCTTTTCCGTTTAGTTGGATGATGTTGTAACAGAGCTTTTTTTATCCATGCAATGAGCATCAACACTCCAAATGCAGCAAGGCTCCAAATCAATGTCAGGATCCAACCTAATGCCGGCCAATCTTCTCGTGTTTCCCAATCAGTGAAATTTGGAAATAATTTGATCGCGCCAGTAACGGCCACCCAAACGTAAAGCGTGGAGAGCAGCATCCCGAGAACATGCCAGCGACGAATCAAAAAGATACTCGAGCCGAACACTAAAATTGTGTAAATCCCGAGCAGATTCATGCCACCAGTAAACAAGGAAAAATGATGGTTCACAAGGGTGTCTTGGCCGGTTCACGATTTGAACTGACGAGTGTGCTCCATAAACTCCGTTTCAAACGCGGCGAACTCCTCTGTTGAGAGGTGGTATTGAAAAACTGAGCGCAACGCGCTGAATTGCTTCCTGTTAATCCACTTCGGCAGTTCAGCTCGAATTAAAGGATGTAATGGGAGATGTTCGTAAAAAGCGCAAGCTGCCGCTGTTCCCGCATCTGACAGGAATTTCCCGTGGCCAGGGCTTTTCATGCACCACCAGGCATAGTCAAAAACTCGGCTGATTAAATTCTCATTCCGACCCAAAGATAAGTATTCGGTTTCGAACTTTGAACGCAATTCCACCCAAAGGGCCATGGGGTTTCTGGCAGCGTCGATCATCTGCCGGTGTTCGGGCAACTTTTCAAGGGCAGTTCTCTTCCACGCACTCATTTAGCTTGTTTGATCTGCTATTGTGAAACACAACTTTGTCATATCAAACAATCGTAACCATACCGGGATGAACGGTTCCAGTCCCCATCTTAGATTCCGTGAAGCACGAGAAAGCGCCCGACTGTCGATAGGTGAACTGGCGAACGCCAGTGGGTTCACCACTGCGAGCATTTATGACATTGAACAATATGAGAGCGATCTCACCTGTTGTTATTCTCCAGCCGAGTTGAAGAAGCTATGTGCGCCGCTTCGAATTAAAAGTTCCGATTTGTTTGGGGATCCTCTATTCGAATCATCTGTCTCGGCTGAGGAACTGGCCAGGATGATTGAAAATGAGTGTCGTGTTCGGAATCTCAGTTTGCAAGAGTTTGGGAAGATTGTTGGGTGGGATTTAGAGGCCTCGATGACGCCTTCGGAAAAGCTGTTATCCGACCTGACGATTGACGCAATGCAATGGCTTTGCCGCGAGCTTCGCATTGACTGGCGACGGGTGCTATAGCGTGCTGTAGGGCTGAGAATTCGGCGCAAGTCTGCGCGAATATTTCTAAACCAGTTTTTCAGTCGCTCGAGGAAGATTACTCCCACTCAATGGTCGCGGGTGGTTTGCTGGAGATGTCGAAGCAGACGCGGTTGACTCCTTTAACTTCGTTAATGATTCGGGAGGATAGCTTTTCGAGGATATCGTATGGCAGCTTCACCCAATCGGCGGTCATGCCGTCCTGGGATTCGACGGCGCGGATGGCGATGGTGTAATCGTAGGTTCGTTCGTC
>JBQCGE010000316.1:0-6887 GCA_051955955.1 Verrucomicrobiota bacterium | reverse complement strand
ATGGTACCTTTATCAATGACTGAAGGTGCTCAGGGATGCCTCCAACCGATTGATAGGCGCACCGTTAAGGGCAGGCAAAAGGATTTTTCCGGAGAGTTAATGTCCGGGATTCTCTCGCCTGCTCGCTTTCCAGAACGAGGGGAGAATGTAAACGGATGTCAGGAGGGTAATCAACAGGCCCAGCGCGCAAATTTTTCCCAGGGTGGCCATGCCGTAATTCGAAGAAAACGCGAGCGAAGCAAAACCCGCAATCGTTGTTGAACCCGCCAGAAGCAACGCGCTGCCAATCGATTGCCGCACCTTCAAGCGGTCCCCTCCATAACGATGCAGGGCCAACTGGATATGAATGCAGTAATCCACGCCCATGCCGATCAACAGTGGGATTGCGATGAGGTTGAGCAAATTCCATTGCCAATTCAACAATGAAATGGCCGCCGAAAGAAAAATGCCGCTGATGGCAAGCGTCGCAAGGCTGAGCAGAACATCCCGCACCGTTCGGAAAGTGAGCCAAAGCGAAATCAGCACAATAAGGGCGATGGCGATGCTGATAAGCGGGAGTTCCTTCATTGCGTGCGTGAAAATATTTTTACCGAGCAAACCCCATCCTGACAGAATAACATTTCGCGGAAACAGAGCCGCGAAGGATTCGGAATTGAACTGGGGTGAAGGATAGATCAAAGCAAGCGCGAGAAAACCATTCTCAGTTTTTGCGGAGAACTTCGGCAATAACCAATCCGCGATCAAACCTTGTGGCCATTGGATGGAATGGGTCGGAAAGTTCCAATCAGCGAACATTCGCTTGCTTAAAACGAGAGCATCTTGAGTGAATCCAGCTTCCTGCGCGGCGCCTTCGAGTTGGCTGGCCCGCGCCGCGAACCCTTGCAGAACTGGAATATTTTGCTTTTGGCGAACCGGGTCGGGCCAAAGTTCGAGCGGGAGATTGTAGGAGCTAATAAGACGTTTCGAAACAGCTTCCTGAAGTGGACTCTGAATCCGCTCCAGCGTTTGGCGAACCTCAGCCACATTAGACCCGCTTACAATAAGCCAATACGGTTCAACAGAAGAACCGATCTGGGCCTGCAACAAACTGAGCGTTCGACTTGCTTCACTTTGCTTGGGCCGCAAAGCGTCAGGGGATTTGTCCAGGCGCGGCTGTTTCCAAATCAGAATGATGATTGAGATGCAGAGCAGCACAGCGGTCGTCACGCGCGAAATACGAAGGGAATAAATGCGTTTACTTTGAAAAAGGCGGAAGCCGTCCGGTTTCTTTGGTGGACGAGCGTTCCGGTTAATTTTCAAAAGAAACGGCAGAAACAGATAAAGCATTCCCCACGCGGCCAGCAGCATTCCAATGGCAATCAAACTTCCCAATTGGCGCAATCCCGGAAGCGTGCTGAGATTCAGGAGGGCAAAAGCTGACGCGCTTGTAACGGCAGACCAAAATATTCCCGGGCCGGCGGCTTTGCGCAGTTCGCGTTCGTTAAATTCAGGATGGGTTAATGATTCCTGGTGAAGCACAATTCCAAAATCCTCCGCGAGGCCGAGTAAAATCGCCGCGAACCCAATGCTGATAACGTTGAGGGTGCCTAAAAAAAATGCGCCAATTGAAGCAGTTAAAAAAAGCAGGACAAGCAGCGTGCCCAGCAACAGCAGCAAAGGACGCAAACGTCTGTGTGAGAGATAAAAGAACAACCCAATAACACTCAGCGTGCCCGTAACGGAAGTGCTCATGTCCGCTTCCATTCCCGAGGCAATTTCAGAAACGAAAACAGGCCTGCCGGTGTAATGCACGTTTACCTGCCCGGAGAGACCGATGTTTTCAACGGCATTGCTGGATATCGAACGGACCTCTGCCAGCCAGGTTTCGCACTGCTTATAGGAATCGAGAGGGACGCTGCTTTGCACGTAAAGGATGTGAAACTTGCGGTCGCTCGAAACGAAGAAACGTTCCGGCGTTTGCATCGAACTAGTTCCCTGACTCACTCTCATGAAGCCAAAGGGATCGTATGGCGCTATGAACATTTCCTCGGGGCTGAGCGAGCTTGCGATATTCGCGACATTATCCTGGAGGAAGCTCTGGATGTTGTCGGGAGCGAGATTTCGGCTCAGAGTCTCTACTTTCGTTTGCGGGGCGTTCAGCCAGAGAAACGCGAGCAGGTCAGCCGCTGCGCTGGGAGAAGAAGTCCATGGCGGCTCATCAAAGACACGGGCGACTAGATTGGTCGTAGCCCTGAGTTCCGATGCGAGCTTTTTCGTGGTCCGATCGGTGATGGAGGCTTCCCTGCTTTGCACCGTCACGATCAATTCACGGGAATTAAGGAAATACTGCTGATAGAGGCGGATGCCTTCGGCGACTTTATTATGCTTTGGAAGCAGATTCAGAATTTCAACATCGAGCTTCAGCCGAAAGAGTCCCGCGATTGCGGCAAGGAGCAGCAAGCCGAGAAAATATTTATGGAGACGGGACATATGAGAAGCTGGAATTACCTCCTGAGAGCAGGCGAATATTCCGCGCCGCACGATATTGCGGTGGAGATTTCTTCACGCGTGTCATCCTTTGGCAAGCGAATGCCAATTTTTGCTTTGAGTAAGTTTGTCAATCGGCTAACTTCCATACCGTCACTGGAATGCAATTGAAAGCGAGAAAGGCGCCCGGGAGCGCTGGCGAAATTATTGGTAACCGGGTTTCGGATGTTGTTTAAAACGTTGTCAGGTTGGGAATCTATCAGAACGAGGTTACTGCTCCTGGTTCTGCTTGTCCTTGTCCCAGCATTGGCACTCTTGATCAAGTGCAACTTTGACCTGCAAAGGGTTAAAAAGGAACGCGTGCGGGATCGGGTGGTTGGAACAACAAAAGTCGCTGCCGCCACGGAGGAGGAATATGTCAAAAAGACAAAACAAATCCTGGAGACCTTGCAGCAATTCTCCTTTCTTGTGCTTGCTTCCAACAAAACTTTTGCGGACCAGAATTTTAAAAACCTTACTTTATTGTCACCCGACTACCTCGATTTTGGATTGATCGAACCGAACGGGAGACTTTTTTCGAGCGCCGTCACGAACGAACCAACGCCGAATCTTGAAGGCACCTCTCTTTTTCGCGCGGTCATGCAGCAAAAGGATTTTGTGATGGGGAGGGTTGATGAAAGCCCCGGCAAGTTGCCAGGGCTGACCTTTGCAATGCCGGTTGTGGACGAACAATCTGAACTGAAACGGATTATATATGCTTCGCTCGACCTGAGTTTGCTTTCTTCAACTCTGGCGCGAATTCCAATCCCGCCCGAGGGGGTAATGAGCGTGGTGGACATGAGCGGAGATATCCTGGCGCAATATCCTGCAACTAATTGGATCGGTCGCAACACGGCAACTGATCCTTTCACCGCGATGTTGTTTAAAACCAGAAACGGAGTATTTGAGACAAAGGGGTTGGATGGTGTTGAGAGGCTTTATGCATGCACCACAGTAGGCGACGGGAGTCACTCGCTTTTCATCGTGACGATAGGACTCCCTCTGCACGGGATTTACGCGCAAGCAACTATTGAATTTTACCGAAACCTGGCGGTTGTGCTGATAGTCGTCGTCGTTCTTCTGGCCGCAGCTTGGTTAATTTCAAATAAGTTACTGTTGCAACCGATCAATGCGGTAATTTCCGCATCCGCAAGGCTGGCGAAGGGCGATCTGACAGCCCGAACCCGAATTCAGGGAAGCAGCGAAATCCATAGACTGGCGAGAAATTTTGATCTCATGGCAGAAAGCCTCGCGATGCGTGATGCCGAACTGAAGCGAGCTCATCGTGAGATTCTGGAGATGAATGCGGAACTGGAACGAAAAGTCCAAGCCAGGACCTTGGAACTATCTAACGCCAACCAGGAACTTGAGGCTTTTAGCTATTCGGTTTCGCATGATTTGAGGGCGCCTTTGCGGCACATGGACGGTTTTGCCAACTTGTTACTCGAGGACGACAACATCCAGGTAAACGAGCGGGCGCTCCGATTTGTTACGCGGATTACAAAATCGGCCAAGCAAATGGGTGTGCTGATTGATGAGTTGCTCGATTTTTCACGCATGGGCCGGCAGGCAATCCTTTGTGAAAGACTCGATACGAATTCGCTCGTGCAGGAAGTCTTACAGGAATGCATGCAGTACCAACCTGAACGCGCGGTGCAATGGAAAGTCCATAAATTGCCGCAAATCATGGCGGATCGGGCGATGATGAAGCAGGTTTGGGTTAATCTGGTCTCCAATGCCGTTAAGTATTCGAGGGGGAAAGACCCAGCTGTGATCGAAATTGGCTTTGAAATCCGTGAAGGTGAAGAAACTTTCTATATACGAGATAATGGAGCCGGGTTCGACATGAAATATGCCGATAAGTTATTTGGAGTGTTTCAGCGTTTGCACCGGGAAACAGAATTTGAAGGCACGGGTATTGGCCTGGCAAATATTCGGCGAATAATCCACCGACACGGTGGACGGACCTGGGCCGAGGGGGAGGTCGATAAGGGGGCGACGTTTTATTTTTCCCTCCCCGCGGACTCCGTGATTTTACAAAATGGCGCACGTTAAAAAAATTCTATACGTGGAGGACAGTGAGAACGATATCGAGCTCACCACTGAGGCGCTACGCGGACTCTCCCTGGCCAACGAAATCGTTGTGGCTCGAGATGGGGTTGAAGCGCTGGATTATCTTTATTCTCGGGGCAAATACCAGAATCGAAACCAGGAGTTACCCGTTTTAATTCTGCTCGATCTAAAATTGCCAAAAATTTCCGGTCTTGAGGTTCTCAAAACAATTAAGTCAGATCCCAATCTCCGAACCGTGCCGGTGGTGGTGTTGACGTCCTCAAGGGAAGAAAAGGATCTCGTGGAGGGTTATCGCCTGGGTGTCAACGCCTACGTGGTGAAACCGGTCGATTTTCAACAATTTGTCCAATCCGTTCGCAATCTGGGTTGCTTCTGGGCTGTAATCAATGAGCCGCCGCCAAAAGGCATTACGACATGAACCCGCACCTTTCACTTTTGCTGCTTGAAGATAATCGGGTCGATGCCGAGTTTATCGAGGAATTGTTGTTAGCAGAGGGATTCGATCTCTCGATCAAAAATGTAGATAACGAGCTCGCGTTCCAGACCGCCCTCGACCAGTGGCATCCGGACGTCATTATCTCAGATTATTCACTGCCTTCCTACAACGGGCTCGCGGCGTTGTTCACCGCAAAATCGATCAAGCCGGAGATCCCATTCATTTTCTATTCTGGAACGATTGGCGAAGAAGCGGCAATCGAAGCACTGAAACTTGGGGCAAGCGATTATGTCCTGAAGCAACGGCCCAAGCGGCTGGTTTCTGCCTTGAGGCGCGCGCTTGTGGATCTGGAAAAATCCCGTCAGCAGAAGCAGGCTGAGGAACAAATCAAGGCGCAGGCTCAACTCCTGGACCTTGCGACCGACGCAATCGTGGTGCTCGATACGCAGGATCGAATTTTATTTTGGAATGACGGCGCCGAACGGATTTATGGTTTCAGCACGGAGGAAGCGAAGGGCAAACTGGTTAGTGAACTGATTTATCGGGAGCCACCTTCCGCGTTTATGGAGGCCAGGAACATCACCCTGGCGAAAAAAACATGGCAGGGCGAACTCGACCAGGTGAGCAAATCGCGGCAAAATTTGATTGTGGCAAGTCGCTGGACGCTGGTGACTAATGCGGCAGGCGAACCGGAACGCATTCTCACGATCAGTACGGATGTCACTGAAAACAAACTACTCCAAAAGCAATTCCTCCGCGCTCAACGACTGGAAAGCATTGGAACACTTGCCAGCGGAATCGCGCACGATTTGAACAACATTCTCGCGCCCATTTACATGGCGAGTGAGATTTTAAAGGGTGAACAACTGAATCCCCAAACGTCCGCGATGGTGGATGTTATCCAAAAGAGCGCGCAACGCGGAGCTGACATTGTCAAACAGGTGCTCACCTTTGTTCGAGGAAAGGAAGGCAAGAAAGTTCCACTCGACCTGACTTATTTATTGAAGGACGTCTGCAAAGTGGCGCAGGAAATGTTTCCAAAAAATATTTCCACCAGCATCAAGCTGCAGCCCAACCTCTGGCTTGTGCAGGGGGACGCCACCCAGTTGCACCAGGTACTGATGAACCTCTGCATTAATGCGCGGGACGCGATGCCCGAAGGCGGCAAACTAAACATTGCAGCCAGCAACCTGGAAACTGATCCAGAAAAGAAAACCGTGTTGGTCCAGGTGGAGGATTCGGGCACGGGAATCCCCCAGGAACTCCTCGACAAAATATTTGATCCATTTTTCACAACCAAGGAAGCAGGAAAAGGAACCGGCCTAGGCCTTTCAACCAGCCTCGGTATTGTGAAGAACCACGGCGGCACTATCCAGGTGGATAGCACGCCGGGAGTTGGGACTGCTTTTAAGATATATCTGCCAGCCCACGTGCAGACTGACCATCATGCCATCCACATGCCAGTGGCCGCTTTGCCGCGAGGAAATGGTGAATTGATCCTGGTGGTGGATGATGAAGAAGACATTCGCAAAGTAACCCAGCAAATTCTGGCGAGCCATGGATACGAAGTGATTACCGCGAGAGATGGGAATGATGCAATCCTCCAATTCAGCGACAATGCCAACCAGATTCAACTGGTCATCACCGACATAATGATGCCGGGAATTGATGGAGGCACTTTGGTGAAAAGCATTTCGACAATGAAACCCACAACGAAAATTATCACCACAAGCGGATTGGATAGTTCCGTTCCGGAAGGAACGCTCTTTTTGAAGAAACCCGCATCAGCGGAAGAACTGCTCGTGGCGGTGCACGACGCGTTGAAATCGAAGTAAATCCGAAAGCCTTCAGGGCTTTTCCGATTCGACCCAGC
>JBQCGE010000315.1:0-3792 GCA_051955955.1 Verrucomicrobiota bacterium | reverse complement strand
TTGCCAACGAGATGAAAGGATGTCGTTTCGTCAGTGATAGTAATGGTTGAACCGGGTTCCTTGTCGGCTATTTCGTAACGGAGTGCGAGGGCATCATTGTAGCAGCGGAAAACCACGTCCATCTGCTGCTGCTTTGTGGTTTCGAACGTGAAACGGATTTCGTTGTAAAGATCAGGGGCTTCCTCTGCTTTGCCGAAAAGAACCTTTATCCGCTGATCTACAGAGCCCCGATTCGTACGCACGAGCTTTGCGTGTTTCAGTAAGTCACCTCCATTCGAGGCTTCGATGCCGAGTTGGCAATCTGCCAGTACCGGCTTGCCTTGAAAGGCGGCGGACCAATGAGGTGAGCCATCTGCTGTTTGTTCGGGAATTTGGATTGAAAGTTCAATCCTCCCATCCGGAGATTTTAATGATTCCGCCCCATCTGCTGTCCGAAGCATCAGCGCAAGGAAAACGAGTCCAATTATCCAAAGTCGTGCTTGATTGAACGCCGCATGAAAAAGAGTCACCATTCCAGAATGACAGGTTCGCATTGGATGAGGGTAGCCAGAGGATTAACGGCGACAAGTTGTAAACTGTTATGAACGCACGGATTCGTCCTGCTTCCAGTCTTGAGTTTCGAGTAAGTTTGAAGGGCTGCGATCACGAACTAGCCCATGTTGCCAGTCCTGGAGGTGCCCACTGGGTTTTTCGCAATCCTCGTAAACCTTCTGTTGGGTTGTAATAATCCGACACTCCGCTGCGACTAAGCATATAAAGGTGAGAAATTGAAATCGACGCCTGCGGATGAGCAGAAGTTCTTGGACTTAGTGGATCTGAATCGCCAGAAGATCCTCAGGATCTGCCGCGTCTATTCATGGAACCCAGCCGAGCAGGAGGATTTGTACCAGGAAATCCTGGTCCAAATTTGGCGAGGCATGCTGGCGTTAAAAGAACCTCAATTTGCCCACACCTGGCTTTATCGTGTGGCGATCAACACGGCTATTTCGTTCGTTCGAAAGCGCACAGCAGGATCGAGGCGCATTATTCCTTTGGCGCATGGCGAGCTCACGCGCACGATCGAATCGCAGCAGCAGGTTGAAGGAAACGACGAGGATCGCGTGGTGCAGCTTTACACCGCAATCTACAAATTGAACCCACTTGAAAAGGCGCTAGTCACACTTTTTCTCGAGGACTTTTCCTACGAGGAAATCGCAGAAGCCACGGGGATCAGCGCAAATCATGTCGGAGTGATGCTGCATCGTGCAAAAAAGAAAATTTCCAGTTTGATGAAGGAGGCAAAATGCACGACGACCAGTTAAAGGCCCTTTGGCAGCAACAACCGTTCACCGAATCGGAGATATCTCCAAAGCAGGCGATTGCTGCCGTGCAGAGTAAAACGGGTTTGTTCCGCCGTAGACTGGAGAGGAGGGATCTTAGCGAACTATTTGCCTGTGCCGGTATCATCATAATATTCACAATCTTCTATTTTACGGTTTACCGAAGCGTGGTCTCGCGCGTCGGCGTTTTGATGATAATCGGAGGCGCGATCTTTATCGGCTGCAGAATCGTTTACGCGCGTTTCGCCAATCCGCCCGCTCCGGCGGGGGCGACCATCGTTGAATCCTTGCGAGGGGAACTGAATCTGGTGCGCGCACAATCCAGAATGCTTCGCTCGATTTTGTGGTGGTATTTGGGTCCGCTGGGCGTGGGATTATTCCTTTGCACCTGGGGAATGCGAGGCGAGGTTGTTTACAAGATCAGCTATAGTATTTTCGTGGCCATTCTCTACGCGTTCATTTATCGGATAAACCAACGCGCACGAGAGAAAGAACTCCTGCCACTTGAATCAGAACTCAAAGCGCTAATCCATTCCGCTGAAACGGGTGAGCCGCTGGACGAAAAACAGGTTGCCAATCTGCGTCCGTTCGCGCTTTCGCTGGCTGTTGCCGAGAATGTTAAGCCTGTCGAATTCAAGGTCTCTTTTTGGCAACTCGCGGTTTACGGCGAAATCGGATTTCTCGGAATTTGGTTTTTTCTAATGTTGAGCTGGAGCCCCGAGCATGTTGGTTTGAGACTTGGACAACAGAGCCCCGCGATCATTGAGCCGGCTTTTCAATTTCAGGAAACGAACCGTTTTTCCGTGACTGCTCGGACGCTCGTTGAGTTTCTGAACAAGGGCGATTACGCAAGTGCCCGGAAGCTTTTCGGACCGGAAATGAGCAACCTCTTTCCCCCGGAGAAAACAACCAATTTCTTTTCGGGGCTGAGGACCCGGTTCGGCTCTGTCGAGAAAGTTGAGGGGCCGACCGCCAACGGGTATCGAGGATGGACCGGATTCCGCCTCGAATGCGAATGGGGAGATCTTATGATGAGCCTGGCGTTGAACCAGCAAGATAAAATCGCTGGACTCTATATCGAGCCAATTATCAAGCCTGACTCATCAAAGATCGATTGGGTCATTGCCCGAATTGGCGGGTGGCAGCGTTTGCTACTGCTTATTCCGTTCTTTCTGTGTGGATTACTCTATTCACGGTTAATCCAGAAAACGACCGAGCGAGCAGTGGGGATTAGCGCTTTGGGCGTTCATCTACTAAGGGGACAGAAGCTGGTGCTTTGGGAGGAGATTAAAGAGGTCAGGGTGATGAGGGTTTTGAATTTTAGAAATCTTTGGTTGATCCATGAATCTGGCGAAAAGTCGCTGATGCAATGGACGGCCCTTGAACGCCATTCCGACTTGAGGAAAGCGGTTGAAAGCTCTGCCCCGGCAAACCACCCAATTCGCAGGTTTCTCGCCCTTTTGAAATAACTTTGAGGAATTTTAAGAGCCGTATTCGATACGGGAGAGTAGTAGAAAGCCCGTGCCAGGCGTTCTACAGAGAGATCAAACCTCAGACGTGGGTTGCGCCCTGAGCGTGATCCGAAAAGGAACAGCTTTTTCAAGAATCGCTGTTTTTGGAATGATTAGCAGAAGAACGTTCAAAACCATTGATCATTTTGGAACAGAGTCGGTTTAATCACGTGCATGACGATGTTCTGGATAGTGATGGCAGCGGCGGCAGGGGCCTGCATTTCCGTGCAGGCAGCAGTGAATTCTTCACTGCGGGTACATTTACACGATGCGCGCTGGGCGACATTCTTTTCGATTTGCGGGACCATTTTGACGGGACTGCTTGTGATGCTGGTGATCCGGCCGAGTTTCCCGACCGCAACCGATTTGCGCTCCGCCCCGTGGTGGAACTGGATAGGCGGGGCCCTGGGAGCTGTGATTGTCTTCGCTGGTGCTACGTTGACGCCGAAGCTCGGGGCTGCTTCCTTCATCGCGGCAGTGGTGGGTGGTCAGATTCTATGTTCCTTATGTCTGGATCATTTCGGGCTTCTGGATTTGCCTTTGCACACGGTGAATTTGAATCGCGTTCTTGGGGCAGGGTTGGTGGTGGCAGGAGTGATAGTCGTAACCCGGAATTAAGTCACCATGTTGCACGACCGGATTTTGTTATGTTTTAAATCCAAGCAAATAATCGTTAAGAAGTTTTACGGATTCTCTTCATAACGTGTCAGATGGCCTTTGTAAGCACTTGATTGCCACAATCCCAGTGCCTCTCTCTTACGTGGCACTGGCTATGCTGATAACTACTAACCATTACATCAACCATTATGAACATCTTATTCCGCCAGTATGAATTAAAAGGCGCTTTGTTGTTTGGGGCACTACTGAGTTCCGCCTTCACCGCAAGTGCATTCCCGATCGCGGCCCCCGGTAGCGAAGGGAACGCCGTACAAGCCTCCGGCCACGTTATTGCCACTTATGAA
>JBQCGE010000314.1:0-4385 GCA_051955955.1 Verrucomicrobiota bacterium | reverse complement strand
GGTTCCGTCTATAAACGCGATGCTGTGTTTGGACTTTTTAAACCAAAGAATCCCGAAGAGCACCGGTATTATCTACTGCCGGGCATGGGAAAGGCCAACCGGCGCAAGCACGCCTTGTTCTTCCGTTGGGCGCTCGCTGTGGGTATCTTCATCTCCCTGATTCTCGGCGCGTTAATCTGGATTCTGCAGCGCCCAGGCCCAAGCTTATTCCGCTAAACATCTTCTGGATAGGACGGGCGCTTCGCCGGAGGATCAACAGCGCAACCTCCGAATCACGCGTTGATCAAATGATTCCGAATCGCATATCGGACAAGTTCCGTCTGGCTTTTTAACCCCAGCTTTTGCATCAGGCTCGCGCGATGCGATTCAACCGTCCGCCTCGAAATCGATAGCCGCGTCGCAATTTCAGGATTGCTCAAACCTTCGGCTGCCATCTCCAGCACCATCCGTTCGCGGGTCGTCAGGCGCTCATCCCCATTCCGCCCATTCCGGGGATGCCGGCCAATCGTGAGTTCCAGGGCGCAATTCCTCAGCTCCTTGCTGATATAATGCTCTCCACCAACCGCCGCGTGAACCGCATGGAATAATTCCTCGGAATTGTTGTCCTTCAGCACATACCCGGCCGCGCCGATCTTCAGCGCCTCAATCACATACGAAGCGTTGCTGTAGGAGGAAACCACCACGGCACGCGTCTTATTTTTCCCCTGCAAATGGCGCAGCACTTCCAGCCCATGCAACTCTGGCAGCAGCAGTTCGAGCAGCAGCACATCGGGTTCGTGATCCTCGATCAGCCGCAACGCTTCGAACCCGTCCGTCCCTTCACCGACCACATCGAAGTCGCCAGGAAGTTGAAACAAAGCGCGCAGCCCTTCACGGAAAAGGGTATGGTTATCGACAAGGGCAATTCTGACCATGATGGGACTCTTCTCTCTCCTTAAAGTTCAATTCTCAGTTAACCACGCCAGTCAAGTAGCTGAATAAAAATGAAGAGTAACGAGGGGGGGATTTCTTGGCTACGAATGCGTAATTCGTGTAGCATCAGGAAATTGATACCCATGGACTTTCAGCTCGCCATGACTGAACCTTTCAGCTCCAGAATTGAGGCGTTTTATCAAAGGCTCCAACAAGGGCGAAGTTGGGGCGAGCGTAGCCTTAACTGACGAACTTCTCTCTTGGTTTCAAATCTGGAGCGCCAGCCAGGCAACTTCATATGGGTCACCCCATTAGCTTGGAGTTCCCGCGCGAACGAGCAGCACCGCAGCGGTAGCTTTGTGGCGCACTTCATTGATGGTGCTGCCAAATAGCAAGTCGCCGAAGAAGCGATGGCCATGGGTTGTCATCGCAATCAGGTCGCAATTGAATTCTTCTGCGGATTTTAAAATTTGTTCGGGCGGATCGCCCAGCGCGAGTTTTACCGTAACGGTCAATCCTTCCTCCCTCAGTTTGGCAGCGGCGTTTTCCAGGTAGGCCCGGTCATCCTTCATTTCCTGCGACTCCGCCAATTTGAGCATGTGGAAATTGCGAGCGGCAAAACCATCGGCCACATGGACCAGAAAGAGTTCAGCCCCAACTTGTCGCGCGAGTTTGCCAATGTGCGGAAGGAGCGTTTCATCCGCCCGCCCGTTCTCAAGTGCCACGAGGATTTTGCGATACATGGCGCGCTCAGCTTCCGGTAAGCAGTTTTGTAACCGAACTCAATGCTCCTGGCAAAAAGGTGTCCAGAAGGAGTTTAACATTGAGTGAAATGATAATCCCTGCAGCGGTCCAGGCCAGAACTTTGATCCACGTCGGGTTCACGAATTCACCCATCTTATGAGGATCGCTGGTGAATCGGACGAGCGGCCAGACAGCAAACCCAAGTTGCATACTCAAGGCGACCTGGCTCGCCACCAGGAGGTCCGTTGTCTTGCTCTCGCCAAAGTAACCAATCACGCACACCGCCGGCACGATTGCTATGGCGCGAGTAATCAACCGCCTCAGCCAGGGACGCAGGCGAATGTGGACAAACCCTTCCATTACGATTTGCCCGGCCAACGTTCCCGTGAGAGTCGAGTTTTGTCCTGAGGCAAGAAGAGCCACCGCAAAAAGCGTGCTCGCCATTCCGACTCCCAATGCCGGACTTAATAATTTATAGGCGTCCTGGATATCAGCCACGTCGCGGTGCCCCGACCAATGAAATGCCGCCGCGGCGAGAATGAGTAATCCCGCATTGATAAAGAGCGCGAACATAAGAGCCCCCGTGGAATCAATGGTGGCGAACTTGATCGCTTCGCGCCGACCTTCCGGGGTGTGGTCATACTTCCGCGTTTGCACGATGGACGAGTGGAGATACAAATTGTGGGGCATCACGGTCGCCCCCAGGATTCCAATCGAGATATAGAGCATCTCAGGATTTTTCAAAATTTCGCTGCTGGGAATAAATCCGAGCATCACCTCGGTCAGGTTTGGGCGTGCAAAGAAAAGTTCCAGGGCGAAACATCCACCAATCGTGGCAATCAACACCGCGACCAGTGCTTCGATATAACGGAAACCTTTGTTTTGAAGGTAAAGAACCGCCAAAACATCCACCGCGGTAATAATGCAGCCCGCCACTAGCGGTATCCCAAATAATAATTGGAGCGCAATTGCGGAGCCGACCACTTCAGCAAGATCGCACGCCGCGATAGCCAACTCGCAAATGATCCAGAGGAATATGGCCACCGGCTTCGAATAATGATCGCTACAAGCCTGGGCCAGGTCCCGTCCCGTTGCGATACCGAGTTTGATGCACAAATGCTGCAGCAGAATCGCCATCAGGTTCGACAGCATCACCACCGACAACAGCGTGTAACCAAACTTTGCCCCGCCTGCCAGGTCGGTCGCCCAGTTGCCCGGATCCATGTATCCGACCGCCACGAGAAATCCAGGCCCGCCAAAAGCCCACAGTTTTCGCCAGAAGGAAAAATGGCGCGGCACGAGAATCGAGCGATGCACCTCAGGGAGGCTGGCCTGATGCCGTTCGTGTCTCCAGGGTTTAATGGGTGCGTCCTCTCGCCAGTTCGATTCCATCTTGGGAAGGGGAGATGTGGGCATGAAGGTTCAGATTGAGGCAGCCCAAATTCGACAGCTTGCCGACACGCCTGAAACCGCGTTGAAAATGTGGCTTAACATTCAATATGTAGCTCACGCTACAATTACAGCGCTTTTTGTCAATCTCCTTTTTTGATTGGGTGTGCGCCTCCTTCAGATTATATTGCGCCGCGCGCATCCAGTATTTGCCCCAAATCGAATGCCACGGAAGAAAACAACGAGCAGTAAGTCCAGCCCAGCCGAACCGGTCAATCGCCAGAAGGTGCAGGCCGCGAACCTGGTTCAAACCCGGCTCGAACACGCCAGCGAAATCGCTGAAGATTACGTCGAGGCAATTGCTGACCTCATGGCCGAGACCGGCGAAGCGCGTGTCGTCGACCTCGCCAAGAGGGTGGGGGTCACCCACGTCACCGTGAACCGTACGATCGCCCGCTTACAAAAAGCGGGACTCGTCACATCCCAACCATACCGTGCGATTTTCCTGACCGAAAAGGGGAAGGATCTCGCCATCGCGTGCAAGAAACGCCATGAAGCGGTTGTCGCCTATTTACACTCCCTCGGCGTTCCTCCCTCCATTGCGGAACGGGACGCTGAAGGCATCGAGCATCACGTCAGCCCCGAAACGCTCCGCGCCTTTGAACGCTTCGCGGCTCGCAAAGGGAAATAAAAATGCGCTCTGTTCTGATCCTGTTAACCCTTTGCCTGACCGGTTGCGCAAGCTTCCAGGTCGATCAACCGGAGGAGTGCCCCATCCATCACGAGCGTTTGCGTGAAGACCTGGTCATGGCACGCCCAGGTTACCCCCGCCTCGAATTTGAAAAAGCCGCACGCGCAGAATTTCCCTACTCCGGCGCAATATTTACCGGTGATGTTGCGCCCGCCAACCAGGCAGTCCTCCAACGCGCTTTGATCTGCCCGAAATGTGTTCAGGCAGAAGCAGATTGGCGTCGGGAACACTTTCTTTAGGTTAAAAAACGCACCCGCCCCCGAGAACCAAAATAGGGGTTTCAAGGGGTTGAATTCCTCAGAATATGCCTGATAGTCTCTCAAAGGCTTTTCTCAGTTTTATTTCGTATGCAAGGTTTATTGCGTTTTTTAACAGGCGGATTTTTTGTGTTTGCGGCCCTCGCAGTTCAGGCCGATTCAGTAACTCTTTCCCGGATCACACGCCTGCCGGATGGTTCGGCGGAGATGGTGGTGAGCGGCAGCGCAAGCTCGCCGCTTGTCTTGCAGGGAACATCGGATCTCAAAACATGGAAAGATATCCAAACTTTTAATCTCTCCGGCACAGCCGTTACTTTAAAAGATTCTTCTGC
>JBQCGE010000313.1:0-5457 GCA_051955955.1 Verrucomicrobiota bacterium | reverse complement strand
AATGAGGGCGATGTAATTCTTGCCTTGAGCTATTCCGGCGAAACGGAAGAGTTGCTTACTCTTTTGCCTGCTCTGAAGCGCTGCAATGTGAAAATCATCAGATTCACCGCTTCTCCCAAATCAACTCTCGGACGGCATAGCGACATCATTCTCTCGGTTAAAGTCTCTCGCGAAGCTTGCCCCTTCAATCTCGCTCCAACCTCCAGCACGACCGCGATGCTGGTGATGGGAGATGCACTCGCCATGGCTCTTCTCGATGCTCGGGGTTTCTCCAGGAAGGAATTCGCCAAACATCATCCAGCAGGAGCAATCGGACGCGCCTTGCTCCTGCGCGTGGGTGAAATCATGCGAAGCGAGGACCGCAATCCGGTCGCAAGGCAGGATCTGACCGTCAAGGAGGCGTTGTTCATCATGACTCACGCAAAATCCGGCAGCCTCAGTGTTGTCGATTCTAAAAACAAGCTGGTCGGCGTCTTCACCGATGGTGACCTGCGCCGCCGCATGGCAGAGGACGAAACTGTTCTTTCCAAAAGGCTGGTGACGGTTATGACGCGCAACCCGATCTGCATTCGGGATACCGCCTTCGCCACGGAGGCGCTCACAATCTTCAACGAAAAGAACATTGATGATTTAATCGTAGTAAACGCAAAGAAAGAGCCTGTCGGGATGATCGACTCGCAGGATTTGCCAAAGCTGAAATTAATCTGAAAAGCTCATGAATCGGCTTTTCACCCTCTTTATTCTCCTCCATCTGATCTCCGCTCTCGTTGCAGAGCCGAGTTCCCCGGAGTTCACGGACGTCTATCAATCCGGCACGGATGGTTATCACACCTACCGAATCCCCGCCCTGCTCCTTTCGAAGCAAAAGACCTTGCTCGCATTTTGTGAAGGCAGACGTTCCACCAGCGCAGATAATGGGCAGGTTGACTTGTTGCTAAAGCGTTCGACTGATCTTGGAAAAACATGGTCCGAGCAGCAGATTATCTGGTCGGATGGCCAAAACACCTGCGGCAATCCCACCCCCATTCTGGATCATGACACCGGCATAATTTGGCTGTTGATGACCTGGAACCTGGGAGCGGATCACGAATACCAGATCAATCACAAAACATCGAGGGACACACGCCGCGTTTTCGTAACTCACAGCGCCGACGACGGAATAACCTGGAGCAAGCCGGAGGAAATCACCGAATCGGTGAAACTTCCCGAGTGGCAATGGTACGCCACTGGCCCGGTTAACGGAATCCAACTCACGCGAGGTCCGCATAAAGGGCGCTTACTCGCTCCGGCCAATCATTCAGAACTGGTTCCCACGAAGGGCAAAGGCAGCGTCGTTCTTCGTTCGCATGTCATCTATTCCGACGATCACGGCAAAACATGGAAACTCGGCGGCATTGAACAGGAGAAAACGAACGAATCGACGAGTGCCGAACTCAGTGATGGCTCGGTCATGCAAAACATGCGTTCCTACGCAGGCAAGAATCAGCGCGCTGTCGCAGTCAGCAAAGATGGCGGCCTGACCTGGACCGATTTCCACCTTGACCCAGCCTTGGTTGAACCAGTTTGCCAGGGAAGTTTGCTTCGTGCGACCTGGGCTGCGGCGGGGCGGAAAAGTCGTCTGTTGTTTTGTAATCCCGCGTCGAAGAAGCGTGAGAACCTGGCGCTCCGCATTAGTTACGATGAAGGATCAAGCTGGGCCACCAGCAAAACTTTGTTCCAGGGCCCGTCTGCCTACTCCTGCCTGACCATGCTGGGGAGCGAGAAAATCGGCTGCCTTTTTGAGAACGGGGTTAAAGGGCCTTATGAAAAGATTACCCTGGCGCGTGTTCCCCTGGCCTGGCTTTAGACGAAGTGAGGAGCTTGAGGACCGGCGGAATTGGCTGGTGGGACGGCTGTCGCCTGTTTTCCTTGCACTTTGCCATTCCCACTCTACTTTCTTTGCCCGATGGATGCGGAGTTATTAGCGAAAGCAAAGTCCTACGGGTTTTCAGACCGGCAAATTGCCAATTTAACTGGAAAAACGGAGGATGCGGTGCGCGAGGAACGCAAAAAGCTGGGCTTGGTACCGAGCTACCGCCTGGTGGATACCTGCGCCGCTGAGTTCGAGGCTTACACCCCCTATTTTTATTCCACTTACGACACGGGCGACGACGAAGTAACCCGCTCGGATAAACGTAAGGTGATGATCCTGGGGGGAGGCCCCAACCGCATCGGCCAGGGAATTGAATTTGATTATTGCTGCGTTCATGCTGCCTTTGCCCTGAAGGAGGACGGGTTCGAAACCATCATGGTGAATTCGAATCCGGAAACCGTTTCGACCGATTACGATACCAGCGACCGCCTTTATTTCGAGCCTTTGACGCTGGAAGATGTCCTGCACATTTACGAACGGGAAAAGTGCTGGGGAGCAATCGCGCAGTTCGGCGGGCAAACCCCATTGAACCTGGCACTTGGTCTCCAAAAAAATGGGGTAAACATCATTGGCACTTCGCCGCAAAACATTGAAGTGGCCGAGGATCGAAAGCTTTTCGCGGCGATGCTTCGCAAGCTCGATATTCCGCAACCGCCGAACGGCATTGCGACTAACGAAGCCGAAGCACTCGAAGCAGCCCATCAATTGGGTTATCCCATCCTCGTTCGCCCCTCGTTCGTGCTGGGCGGGCGCGCCATGCAGATCGTCTATTCCGACGCCGAATTGCAGCATTATATGCGGGTGGCAGTTGAAGCTTCGCCTGAACGTCCTGTCCTGGTGGATAAATTCCTGGAGGACGCGACTGAGGTCGATGTGGATTGCCTTTCCGATGCCGGCCAGTTTTCTGATCCGAACCAGGGCACCATTGTCATGGGAGGAATGCTTGAACACATCGAATTTGCGGGTGTTCATTCAGGTGATGCAGCGATGGTTCTCCCCCCTCACAGCCTTTCCGAGGAAGTGATCGAAAAGATTCGCAAATACACGCATGCCATGGCTCGCGAATTGAAAGTGATCGGGTTGATGAACGTGCAATATGCAGTCAAAAACGACATTGTGTATGTGCTGGAAGTGAACCCGCGCGCCTCTCGCACCGTTCCGTTTGTCAGCAAAGCGATTGGTGTTCCCCTGGCGAAGCTCGCGGCCAAGGTGATGGCTGGCAAAACCCTCAAGGAACTCGGCTTCACAGAAGAAATTTGGCCAAAATATTGGGCGGTGAAGGAATCTGTTTTCCCATTCAACCGTTTCCACGGCCAGGATATTCTCCTCTCGCCGGAAATGCGTTCGACCGGCGAAGTAATGGGACTCGATGCTGACCTGGGCGTCGCTTACGCAAAATCCCAAATCGCCGCTGGCGGTCCCCTTCCCTTACAGGGCCGTGTTTTCATCAGTGTCAGCGACGCGCATAAGCCATACGCAGCGGAAGTGGCGCGGCTCTTTACAGATATGGGTTTCGAACTCATCTCGACGAGCGGAACCGCAACTGTGCTGGAAAACGCCGGCCTGAAAGTTCAACGCGTTTTCAAGCTGAACGAAGGCCGCCCGAACACGATCGATTTACTGAAGAACCGGGAGATTCAGCTCGTGATCAATACCCCATCGGGACAAACACCGCGTGAAGACGAAGTGAAGATCCGCACCACCGCTGTTTACACCAATACGCCTATCATGACCACCTTGAGTGGGGCCAAAGCGGCCGCGCTGGGAATCGCCGCACTGCGGAAGAGCGGCTATGGCGTCAAAACGATCCAGGAATATTTTCCCAAGTGATTCTTTCCACGCTTCGTGCTAAGCTCTTGAGCATAGGTGGGAAATGATTCACGACACAATTAACCAGATCGAAGAACGACTCCGGAGCTCCGGTTGCCTCACGCCGGAGCAACGCCGCGAACTGGAAGGTTTGCTCGCACAACTCAGGGCGGAAGCCCAGAATCTTCCCCGACAGCCGGAACCCGCTTCCACCAGGTCGGAGGACGACCTGCTGGGCCGATTGAAAGAATCGGTGACTGAATTCGAGACGACCCACCCCCAACTCATTACACTGGTGGACCGGATCAATAATATGCTGGCCAGCTTCGGAATTTAGCCTTTTGGGGCTCAGCATGGCTCAGGAAGGCGCGCATCTGATGATTTAGAGACTGACTTTAGGGCAAATCCTCTTGCGATTCGATTGGATCCTTCTGCACCCACACAGGAAATCCAAAATCTGTGGCACTTGACCTTTTTGGAAATGGGACCATATTACGCGGCTCTAGTTTTGGCGGTATTATTATGCAGCATATTCGGAACATAGCCATTATCGCTCACGTCGATCATGGCAAAACAACTTTGGTTGATTGCCTCCTTCGGCAGTCAGGGACTTTTCGCGCGAATCAGGTGACTGAGGAGCGGATGATGGACTCGATGGACCTCGAGCGCGAAAAGGGCATCACGATTAAAGCGAAAAACGCAGCTTTCCAATACAAGGATTACCACGTCAACATCGTGGACACCCCAGGGCACGCCGACTTCGGCGGCGAGGTGGAACGAATCATGAACATGATCGACGGTGTGTTGCTCGTGGTGGACGCAGCGGAAGGTCCCCAGGCGCAAACCCGTTTCGTGCTGCGCAAGGCCCTTGAGGCAGGCGCGAAGCCAATCGTGGTGATCAATAAGATTGATCGCGATAACGCCAACCCGCACAAGGTGTTGGACCTGGTTTTTGAATTGTTCATTTCGCTGAATGCGACAGATGAACAGCTTGATTTCCCCATCGTTTACACCAGCGCAAAAGCAGGTTACGCGAAGCTCGACATGAAGGATGAGAGTTCCACGATGGAACCTCTCTTTGACGCAATTATCCAGCACATCCCCCCTCCTCGCGGCCATGCGGGTGAATTCAAGATGCTGGTGGCGAACCTGGATTACTCCGATTACCTCGGGCGTATCGCCTTTGGCAAAATCATTGGTGGCAAAGTCAACGTGGGCGACTCCGTCGTTTGCATTCACGGCAACGGCTCAAAGGAAACCTCCAAGGTTACTGCGCTATTCAACTTCCGCGGAATGCAACGGATCGAAATCCCAGAAGCGCAAGCGGGCGATATCGTTGGTTTGACTGGATTTGATGACGTTTTCATTGGCGAAACCATCACCGATACGGAAGAGCGCGTACCACTGCCGTTCGTGCCGATCGATCCGCCGACGATCCAGATGGAGTTTGCGGTGAACGACGGCCCACTCGCTGGCCAGGATGGAAAATTGGTTACCGCCCGGCATATCAAGGAACGTTTGATCAAGGAAACGCGGACCAACGTTGCCCTCCGGGTTGAGGATACCGATTTGAACAACGTCTTCCTCGTGAGCGGTCGTGGGGAAATGCAGATTGCGATTCTTGTGGAGCAAATGCGCCGTGAAGGACATGAAGTGCTCGTTTCCCGTCCGGAAGTCATCTATCGCCGGGACAAGGAAGGAAATTTGCTTGAGCCGATCGAAAAATTGTTCCTGGA
>JBQCGE010000312.1:0-5262 GCA_051955955.1 Verrucomicrobiota bacterium | reverse complement strand
GAGGCAGAAATCTCAGCTACTTCGGCTCGGTGTCGCCGTTCGTTTCCGATCTGTCTGGGACAGAGTTTGTGCCCCCCTGAGTGACAATATCCTGAACGATTGTATTGGTCCGCGTGAGTGGCGGAGTGCCAGTGCCGAGTTGACCGGAGTTTTGCCGGAACGACGGAGGGACAATTCCTGCGGTTTCAACCTTCGCGGTATGATCGTATTCGAGAGGGTTGGTTTCGCGTGGTGTGATCGGAGTTTGGCCAATCTTATCCTTCGTTCTCTCTTTACCGGTGAATTGGCCGGTCGGCATGGTATGAGTTTGGTTCGCGCCAACCATCAGGCTTCCCTGGCCGGTAATGGCGCTTTGGGGTTGTTCATCAAGGCCATATACCTTAACGCCATCCTTGCGATAATATACCGTGCCGGGTTCTGGAGCGGCACACCCAGCCAGAAGAAGCGCTGTGGCGCTGAAGGCTAGAATTATTTTCATGAGGTACCCTACAATTGAGGAGCGCACTTGCAATCAGCCCGAGGCGCGTTGGGCGCTCAGGGTGAACATGACGGTGCGGAATTCGGTAATGTGAAATAAAAGGTGCTCCCCTTATTGAGCTGGCTTTCGACCCAAACTGAACCGCCGTGAGACTGGACAATATGCTTCACGATGGCCAATCCAAGGCCTGTGCCTCCTGCCTCCCGAGACCTGGCCCGATCCACGCGATAGAACCGTTCGAAAACGCGCGCTTTGGAATCCGGCGGAATTCCCGGCCCGTTGTCCCGCACGTAAAGGGTGGCGTGAGCCGAATCGAGCTTTGCGCCAATTTCCACGGTGCCGTTCTCGTTCCCGTACTTAATTGCGTTATCGATCAAATTGAAAAAGACCTGTTGCAGGCGATCAGCATCAACATTCAGTTCAAAATCTTGAGGAACGTTGTCCACCAGCTCTATCTTTTTATCTGCCGCGCGGGAGCCAAGTTCCTCAAGAACCCGTTCCACAATCTCCCGGATTGAAGTGGGTTGAGGATGCATGATGACCGCACCCGATTCCAGTTGCGAAAGGGTCAGCAAATCCTCAATCAGGAATGCGAGCCGGTTGGAATGTTTTTGGATCGTGAGCAGGAATTTGGAACAGATCGCAGGATCTTCCCGGGCGCCGTCAAGCAACGTTTCCACATAACCTTTGATCAAGGTCAGCGGAGTGCGGAGTTCATGGCTGACGTTCGCAACGAATTCCCGGCGCAAATTTTCCAGTTCTTTGATTCTCGTGAAATCGTGAAAGATGATAATTAGCCCTTCCGGTTCGCTCCCGGCGCGTTGGATTGCGGCAGCGTTGACTTCCAGGTACCGGTTGGTTGCGGGGAGTTTGAGTTCAAATCCTTTTACAACACCTTCCTCCCGGGTAATCTCGGCAATTTCGAGAAGCTCGGGTGAGTTCACTGCTTCAATCAGGCGCATTCCCAGTAGATCACGGTCAACCGAGAAGAGGCGTTCGAAGGACTTGTTGACTGAATGAACGCGGCCATTTTGGTCCAGCAGAAGAATACCTTCCACCATGCTGTTAAAGATCGCGTTTTGGCGAGTGCGAATCTGGCGAATGGTTTCGTCCTGAAGTTCCTTGCTTTTGCTGAGCTCCAGCGCGCTGGAGGCAGAGCGCTCTTCCGCTTCTCGCAACTCTTCGCGGCCACGCAAATAAATCCAAAGGCATAATGCCGCGAGGAGAATGGTCGTTGCGGGCCAGACATCGAGTAGGAGAAAGATCATGGGATCACCTCACCAAAGGGAGCTCGCTGGCCTTGTGCTTTGAACAAAGAGAATCAGTTCAGTTTTCAAAACATCATTTCTCGAGGAAGCGATATCCAACTCCGCGGACCGTATCAAGGTGGCGGGCCGCTTTTCCGAGTTTGTCTCGCAGACGGCGAATGTGGGTATCTACCGTTCTGGTATCAATACTGTTTTCGTAGTTCCAAACATCCTGGAGAAGTTGATCCCGGGTTTGAACCCGTCCTCGCCGTTGCACAAGCAGGACAAGGAGACGGAACTCGGTTGCCGTCAGGTCGATCGGCTTCCGGTTCAAAGTGGCCACATGCCGGGGAATATCGATGTCCAAATCCCCAATTTGCAAATGTTGGGACTCGTTTTCATCCGCATCCTTGGGCTTTAGTAAATTGCGAACGCGCAGCACCAATTCTCGCGGGCTGAATGGTTTCGTAACGTAATCGCGGGCGCCGAGTTCAAGGCCAAGGATACGGTCGATTTCCTCAGCCTTGGCTGTAAGCATCAGGATCGGTATATCCTTAGTGGAAAGGTCCGCGCGAAGAATTTTGCATACCTCCAGGCCATCCAGTTCAGGAAGCATGAGGTCGAGAATGATAAGCTCGGGCAGGGAGTTCCTTGCCTTTTTGAGTGCGGTTGCTCCGTCTTCAGCGGTAATGACATCGTAACCCGCGCCACGCAAATTGAACTCGATCAACTCCAGCGTATCGGGTTCATCATCGACAACCAGGATTCGGGGTTTTCCGGCTTTCTGCATTGGAATATTGTAGCTGGCGAAGCCAGTTGAAGATGCCGCCAACTTGGCAGAGAGGCAACTTCTTAGTAGTTGGATTGGATTCGCCAGCATCTTTTAGATTTACATCAAAAGGCCCAGAGCAGGTCGAGAAAGACACGGTTCTGTGCCGTGGTCACCCCTGGAGCATTGTTGATTTGCTCGGTATTCATGTAACGCAGGTTGATCGTAAAGGGATTCAGGATATGCCAGGAAGCAACAACATCGTGTCCTCGAACATCCGTTCCTCCACGCGCACCGAAGCCGAAATCATCGTCGTTCAAACCATGCCATGTGGCCGAAGATTGGATCTCTTTGTAATTATAGGTAAGCTGCCAATTGCCCTTGGTTTTATTACTTCCAAAGGTGATGCCGAGGCTGTAGCCCGAATTGTCATCATCAGCCGCCGGATTGTTCACGTATTCGCCGCCAAGGGTGATGGGAAATGCACCTTTGTATGCTACGAAATTATCCAGGGCATACGTGAGCTCTCCTCTTAAAAAATAAGGATTGAAGTTCACCGAACCTGCTCCCGAAGCAGGCGTGCCGTTTTGACCCAGAAACCTTTCCAGGTCCGTCGAAATGTCCTCCTGGTGGGCAAAGTTCATGACCCCTGCTGCAGCGCGCGAAGTAATTTTAGAACTCCATTTAGCTTTCCAATCCACCTGGTTAATGAAGAGGTAAACATCGTTTGCGTTGCCGCCCGAGTTCCCGAAATTCTCCTGGATCACATATTGTCCCAGGTTCAACCCAAGCGAGTGGCTTTGATTCAAGTCGTAAGCGAATCGTTCCTGCAAACCTTCCGGAGTATAATCGGGATCCAACAACATCCCAGTCATCCAGAACGGACTCGACATTTTGCCGGCTTCAATCGCGACCCACGGTGCAGGTGTCCATTTCGCGTAAGCAAGGTCCACAAACAGAAACTTCTTGCTCCCATCCCCATTGAAGGTGCTGTTATTCGAGAATGGGCTGCCACCCAGGGAGCCGAGAATTCCGGTTCCAGCAGCAGTTAATCCGTTGTTAATCTCACCTGAACCAACCCGAACCCCGAGTTCAAAATGATCGCTGAGTTGGATGGTAGTGCCGATCCGAAGCCGATAGCGGAAGCGATCGCGGTTTGGCAAGGGGTTGGATTCATCCTGAAAGCTCCCGTCGTATCGGGCGCGAAAATCTCCGCCAATCTTGAAATTGTTAACCCACGCCGGGAAACTGTTGGTTGGCCCCGGAGATTTGACATCACGTGCTGCTTCCGCCTTCAGCTCTTGTGCTTCGCTTGTGGTAAGAATGCCCTTCGAGACCAGCTTCTCAATCAGCGCGTCTGAGGTTTGAGCATTGGCCTGTAGTGTTGCCAGGACTCCAAGAGAGGCCATTTGCACCACCTGATTAAGACGATTTAATTTCATATTTCGCTCGAAGGGTTCCCGGTTGATGTGACAGATAAAGGGCGGACTTGTTACAATTCTGAAACAAAGTTCCGTTACGAACAAGACAAGGCTTAAAGATGGTCTTCTAAGGATGGTGGCATTGGAACAACTTTCCACCGAGCTCAAATACCTTTGTCTCCAACTGCTTCAAACGACACTGGATTAAGCACCTGGCGTACTTGAGGAGCTCGGGGTTGGGCACTCGCCACTTGCTTGTGAGAAATTTTTGCAAATTCGCAAAGTCATGATGCTCCCCAAGGCACTTTTGCAGCTGTTTCATTCTTTTGTCATCGCTTGTAATTTCGGATTGGCTTGAGACAAGCAACTCCTTTTGTAGGAAGAGGAATTTGGTCCACATCCGCCATTCATGGAGATCTCGTGCACTTCCGGATTTACGTGCACGCAGCCAGGCTTTTCGCGTTTCTTTATAGGTTTTTCCATACCCATGCTTTAACACCTTACCAACCGGATTCCGTAGCGGGGGCAGGCTGATTACAAGCCGACGCATTGATTCAAGAGAGTTCGAAAGGATTTGCTGGGAAATAGTTCTACGTGGCCGGAAGGACCTCCGGAACTCCCTTTCAAGTTTTGCCTTCTTACCCTCATCCTTTCCCAATTTCAAAAAGCACTTGAAACTCTGCTCCATTGTCACTGGATCACGGTAAAGAGCCAGGACCGCTCCCTGGCCTTTCAATCTTAAGCGTAGCGACCGGTATTCTGCTTTGGGGAGTTCAGCTCGAATTAACTCCAGGAATGCCAGCACTTGCTTGATGCTTACTCGTAAGTCATGAACACAATTATCGGTTGGTTCCGCGATTTTTGGCATCAACCTGCTTAACCGTGCCAAAGTTCGATCCCAGGCTTGCCCATGGTCGTCCGAATGAACGCGAGATTTTTTCCTCACCGACGCGCTTCTGCTCGGGTGGAGCTTCTGGTATTTTATGCCGTCGCAATTTGAGGTTTTTTCCAAATGCGCAAAATTTTACCCCCTGAGTATAACATACCAAGAGCAATGGATGCTCCTGTCGTATCAATGAACACATCCCAGACGCTGGAGGTTCGCGTTTCCACGAAATATTGATGCAATTCATCCGTGGCTGCATAGAGCGCGCAAATTGCGATGATCAGTGCGATTTCTCTCCAGTTCCACTCCCGGAACTTTCGGGTATCGAGTTTGCGCCCGAGCCACATCAACAGCCCCAGAATTCCATACTCGGAGAGGTGCGCTGTTTTGCGCACAATGGTTTGGGCCAGCTTCAACGTTTCGGGTGCGATATCTGGCTTCAACCACTTCAACAGCGGCAC
>JBQCGE010000311.1:0-2597 GCA_051955955.1 Verrucomicrobiota bacterium | reverse complement strand
CAATAAACCTTACGATAAATAAAAAGGCGGGTGAATCCTTTCACCCGCCTTGCTCAAATATTCTGAACTCAGGTCAGCTCTCGATCACATTAATTTCGATCGGCTCCACCTTCACCCCTTTGGATTCCAGCCATTTGATCGCCTTTTTGATCTCGGCGCGTTGACCATCGACCTCCAGGCAGACAATTCCAATCTCATCCGTCACGCTCGCCTGGCGAACGTTCGTTTTGATTTTGAACTTGTGCCCCACTTCCCAAATGACCGGTGTGGTGATTAGCTTCGCGGGGTACATCAGCCACACGCGCTGCTTCTCTTCCTGGTCCAGCCGTGTTTTAGCTGGCTTCTTTTCAATTTTTTTCGGCATGATATTTAACCCCCGGCAATCGCTGGGATAATGCTGATTTCATCCGCCGTTTTCAGCGGTGTTTCCTGATTTTGCAGGAAGCGGATATCTTCTTCATTCACGTACACATTCACGAACCGGCGAATCGCTCCGCTCTCATCCACGAGACGTTCCTTGATCCCCAGATAGCGGCTCTGCAATTCGGTAATCGCGCCGCCCACTGTCCCGGCGTTGATCTCGATCAATTCCTCGTTGTTCGTCAGTTTACGTAATGGGGTTGGAATACGTACTTTGGCCATAAATCGTTTATACAGTTGCGAATTTTACTTCCGCGTCGAGCAATGTTTCGAACTCCCTCAAGCTCGGCTTGATCTCGCGCGTTTTACCCACATGACCCACCACTGCATCCAATGTTTTCAAGCCGTTCCCCGTGATGCACAGCACCGCGGAATCGTTGGCCGGAATCTTCCCGGATGCAATCAGTTTCTTCGCCACACCCACAGTCACGCCCCCGGCGGTTTCAGTGAAAATACCTTCATACTCAGCCAGCAGTTTGATCCCTTCGCGAATTTCATCATCCGTCACATCATCCGCCGAAGCGCCCGTTTCCTTCATCACCTTGAGCGCGTAGAACCCATCCGCTGGCGTTCCAATCGCGAGTGACTTCGCAATTGTGTCCGGCTTTACTGGCTTGAAGAAGTCCATCCCGGCCTTGTGCGCTGCCGATATTGGGCTGCAACCGGTCGCCTGCGCTCCATGCACTTTATATTGGGATTCATTCACCAGGCCGAGCTTCGTCAATTCCTGGTAGCTCTTCTGGATCTTCGTCAGCAGCGATCCCGACGCCATCGGCACAACGGTATGCTGCGGCAATTGCCAGCCGAGTTGCTCCGCGATTTCGAAGCCCATGCTCTTGGACCCTTCCGCGTAGTACGGCCGCATGTTCACATTCACAAAGGCCCAGCCGAACTTGCCCGCGATTTCCGCGCACAAGCGGTTCACCTCATCGTAATGCCCCTTGATCCCGATCACATTCGCCCCATAAACGAGCGAATTCACAATCTTGCCCAACTCAAGGTCTGCCGGAATAAACACGTAAGCCTTCAATCCTGCGGAAGCTGCATTGGCCGCGACTGAATTCGCAAGATTACCCGTCGAAGCACACGCCACAGTCGTAAAGCCCAGCTCGCGCGCCCGGCTGAGCGCAACACTGACCACTCGGTCCTTGAAGGAGAGGGTGGGGTAATTCACCGCATCGTTTTTAATCCACAGTTCGCGAATTCCAAGTTTCCGCGCCAGTCGATCCGCCCGGATCAATGGAGTGAACCCAACCTGCGTTCCCACCGTTGGTTCATTTGCGATCGGCAGCAATTCCCGGTACCGCCACATCGTTCGCGGACGGCTTTGAATCTCTGCGCGCGACAGGCTCTTTTTGATCTTCTCGTAATCGTAAGCGACCTCCAGCGGCCCGAAATCAAATTCACAAACATGAGTCGCCGTCAGGGCATATTCCCGCCCGCACTCGCGGCATTTCAAGGCCTTCATGAAACCAGTTTGCTTATCCATGGATAAATCTCTCTTTCTTCCGCGAGCTTTTCGGGGAAAATAAAAAACCCCTTCTCATCGAATGAGAAGAGGTACAAAGCTTTTGCGTCTTCTCATTTTTCCCCGGAGACTCCTCCGGGCTGGATTTGGCACCTGGTCACTCAAGCTCGCGACTTGAGCCGGTTGCCGTGGTTTCATCGGGCCAGTCCCTTCACCACTCTCAATGAGTCCGTTGTTATCAACGGATGCGGATACCTTGATATAACCAACCTGCCGTGTCAATTCTGTTTTCTGACCCTGAATGAAGCCCCTTGGCGGCTGAACCTCCGAACATTTATCTATTACTTCCCGCTCGGCTGCCCGAGCCACAAAAACAACACCGGCAATAACAATCCCACCACCAGACACAAACAGACCGGCCATGCTTTTCGACTTGTCCGGAATGCCAAAAAAATCCCCAGGCCAATCGTCACCAGCAAACTGACCGACATCACCACCACCAGCACTTTGAACAGCTTCGTCGAATATTCCCCCACAACCTCCGGTTTGGGATAGATCAGATCCTTGTGCACCGACGTCAATTGCGTCAGGAAACTATCCTGCTCCCCCAGCAATTTGTTTCTCTGCAACGCCACCGATTGATACCACCCCGTGCCGATATAAAAAATCAGCAGGGGCGCGAAAAACACGCTTAAATAAAGATGAATTC
>JBQCGE010000310.1:0-3404 GCA_051955955.1 Verrucomicrobiota bacterium | reverse complement strand
AAACCTTGAGCATCACCTGGGCTCTCCCTGTTAGTTGGATCCTTCTTTATGGCTGTGCCTTGCATGCCGCCGGATTTTTTATGCCGCGCGGAATGAAAATGCTCGGGTGGCTCTTTATCCTGGGAGGATGTTCATTAACCTTGAGCAGTCTTTCGGTCGGCGCGCAACTGCCGCTTTTGAGCAGCCATGTCATCATGGGCGTCTTTTTTGGCGCCTTGCAATTGGCCTATGGAATCTACCTGCATCTCTCGGAAAAGCCGCAAGGAAATCGTGAATCCTGATCCTTTTCTCAAGCTGGATCGTGTGATCCATGAGAGAGGGCGAATGGCGATCATGTCGCTATTGGCTGCGACGCCGGACCTGTCTTTTACGGAAATTCGCGAAGCGCTGGCGATGACCGATGGAAATTTGAGCATGCATTTGAAAACCCTGCAGGAGAGCGGCTACGTGGCCGTCACCAAATCATTCCAGGAACGCAAACCTCTCACGACCTGCTCACTGACAGCAGCAGGGAGAAAAGCCTTCAGCGAGTATATTGACCTGCTGGAGGAAATCGTGAAACATAACCTAAAGTAAATTTTTTTAGGCTTATGCTTTGTATAACAAAGCAGATAAAACGACAAAGGAGACCTTATGCAAAGTCTTCGCGCTGATCATCTCGGCATGTGCTTTGGCGTTCGCGATGCCATTGCGCTCGCTCGCCAGCAAGCTTCAATCCGGCCCATCACCGTACTGGGTGAATTAGTTCATAACGAGCAGGTGCTTTCCGATTTGCGAGCGGCTGGCGTGCAAATCGAAAGTGATCTTTCGAAAGTTCAAACGCGCCATGCCATAATTACCGCCCATGGCGCATCGGAGAAGGCGATGAACGCCGCGCGTGAGCATGGGTTGGAACTACTGGAAGGAACCTGCCCGCTCGTTCACCACGCGCACCAGGCAGTGCGTGACCTTGCAAGCAAAGGGTATTTCCCCGTCATTATTGGCAAGAAGGACCATGTGGAAGTCCGCGGCTTGACGGGGGACCTGGACGAATTCGCGGTGGTGTTAACTGACGAAGATGTCGATGCGCTCCCGTTCAAACCGAAAATCGGGGTGGCCTCCCAAACCACGCAGCCCACGCACCGCGTTCAATATTTGCTCGGGCGGATTCGCAAGCGTTTTCCCACTGCGGACATTCATTTCCGTGACACCGTTTGCCGTCCCACGCGCCAGCGGCAGGCGGCTGCGGAGGAGTTGGCGCGCAAGTGCGATGTGGTCATTGTGATTGGGGGCGCGAACAGCAATAATACCAAGGAACTGGTGAATACCTGCTCCCGTTTTTGCGAGCGGGTCCATCACGTCCAATTTCCGGGCGAAGTCCAACAGGACTGGTTTGCCGGCAGGGAACGAATTGGAATCACTGCCGGGACCTCCACGCCGGATGAGTTGATCGATTCAGTCGAAAAGGAGATACGGAGGTTAAATTGAGTCTGTTGCAGAAATGGATTGGGGTTTCCGTTTTCGCTGTTGCCATGGGTTACATGGAAGCAGCGGTCGTATTTTATCTGCGAACAATGGTGGGGCGGATGGACCCATACCAGCCCGATCCTTTGCCGCGCTTTGCCGGTTTAGGTATGGCGGAATTATGGCGTGAAGCCGCTACCCTGGTGATGATCATGGCAGTGGGAGCAATCGCGGGGAAAACCTGGCGCGGCAAAGTCGGTTACGCATTTTTCGTGTTCGGAGTTTGGGATATTACCTATTACATCTTTTTGCGCCCGCTCACTGGCTGGCCAACCTCGCTGGCGAATTGGGATATCCTTTTTCTCCTGCCACTTCCCTGGTGGGGCCCGGTCTGGGCTCCCGTTTCGATTGCATTATTGATGATTCTTTTTGGGATTCTGGCGACTTTGCTGGAGCAGGCGGATCCGCCCCTCTGGCCTGGGAAGCTAGCGGTCAGTGCAGCTCTGTTCGGCATGTTGATAGCGTTGCTGGTTTTTATGGCAGATTCCATTTTCAAATTGAGGTATGGAGCAGAAGCGGTTCGCCAGACTTTGCCAAAGCAGTTTCAAACGACCGTGTTCATTTGCGCCGTCCTGCTGATGTGCACACCCGTCGTCCAAATGGGCAGGCAATTAGCTACCCGCTACAAATAATTCCGAGAGAGAAACGATACCCGTGAAAATCAGGTTAAAGCCCGCCCTGTTTTTGACGATGAAATGAACGTGCGAGAGGTACTCGCAGTGTTAGACCGTCCCAGGTAATAAGCGCGTTCGAGAACTGGGACGGTTTTTTCTTTCCCAATGGAACTCTGAGGGTTGGGCGAATCGGGTATAGAAAGTTTTTTGACAAGCGGCAAAGCCCCCTGAATATAGTAGCTGTCCTAAGGAGAATAGACTTCATTCCTGATGAACAAGATATTTAGATTTGCTGCTGTTCAGCTTGGTGTATTGCTGTGCCTGAGTGGCTGCGTTAAGCAGAATAATGCCCCCAAAGGGCCGCCGCCTCCCCACGTTACTTTCAATCACCCGGTGGTTGGCCCGGTAATGGAGTGGGATGTTTATCCCGGCCGTCTGGAGGCGGTGGACGAGGTGCAAATTCGATCCCGTGTGAGTGGCTACTTGCAATCGATCCATTTCAAGGATGGCGCGGAAGTCCAAAAAGGCGACCTGCTGTTCGTGATTGATCCGCGTCCTTATGAAGCGGCATTGCACCAGGCGGAGGCGGAACTGCTCCGGGCGCAAACACACCTTGAGTTGGCAAAAAATGATGCGGAACGTGCCACGCGTTTGCTGAAATCAAAGGCCATTTCCGAAGAAGAAGCCGATGCGCGCGCCAAGGCTGAAAAAGAAGCGGAAGCTGCGTTGAACTCGCAAAAGGCCGCGGTTGCCGCCGCCAGATTAAATGTCGATTTCACGCGCATTACCGCGCCGATCAGTGGACGGATCAGTCGGAAAATGATTACGGAAGGCAACCTGGTGAATGGCAACCAGGGACAATCCACGCTGCTCACGACCATCGTCTCGCTCGACCCGATTTATTGTTATTTCGATGCGGATGAACAATCGGCGTTAAAGTACCAGACGCTTTTACGCACGGGCAAAATGCACACGGTGGGGACAAACCAGATTCCCGCCGAATTCGAACTCTCGAATGAAACGAATTTTCCCCACCACGGATTTATCGATTTCGTGGAAAACCAGGTGAACCCAACCACGGGCACCTTGCGAATGCGCGCGGTGTTTCCGAATCCAGGCCCCCAGCGAATATTGCAGCCGGGATATTTTGGCCGGGTGCGAGTTCCCGGGAGCGAAGAGTACCAGGGGTTGCTGATTGCTGAGCAGGCGGTGGGAACTGACCAAAGCCAAAAATTTGTTTACACACTCAGTTCCAGCAACACCGTTCAATATACCCCGATTACCATG
>JBQCGE010000309.1:0-8614 GCA_051955955.1 Verrucomicrobiota bacterium | reverse complement strand
CACGAAGCGGATCATTAAGCAAGGGATAGCGCCGTTTTGAATCCTTCACGAGCGCTTCTAAAACGAGCGCTGTTGTTCCCACTTTCAAACGCGTGGCGAAAGGAGACATATTCGCATCCCCAATGATGACATGAAACCGGCGGAACCGTTGCGGATTGGCATGCGGTTCATCGCGAGTGTTGATCAACGGACGCCGCTGCATCGTGTCCACGCTCTGCAATTCGCTGAAGAAATCGCTCCGTTGGGCGATTTGAAAACCCGGGCCGACAAATTTGTCCTCCGCTTCAATGCCGAATTTTCCAGCACCGGCGAAAATCTGTCGGGTGACGAGAAAAGCCTGGATACCCTGGGCAAGAGCATCCCATTGGAGCGAACGGGGGAGAAGATAATTTTCATGACAGCCATAACTGTGGCCCATGAAATCGGTGTTGTTCTTGTAGAGGCGAACTTCGGACCCGAGTAATTCAGAGAGATGCTGGGCGCATGCCATGAGAATGCGCTCCCCTGCCCGATCCTGGGCGAGCAGTTCCTCAAGCGTGCTGCATTCGGGGGTGCAATATTCCGGATGGGCATGGTCATTGTAAAAGCGCGCGCCATTCCCAAGCACAAGGTCGCTCTTAATTTCAACGAAGCTTAGCTCGCGTTGAGCATCCTGGGCGAAGTAATTTGCCTCGTCCGTATCCTGGCGCAGTTCGCGTACGCGAAACCCACGCATGTCCGCATGCGGATCTTCGCTATCGTAATCCCACCGCATCCAAACGCCCGGTTGAGTGGCGCTCCGCACCAGGGCAATCGATTCGGCTACAACATCCAGTTCTTCGGTCGTGTCGCGAAAAATCCCGATCTCCGTTTCCAACCCGAATTGGATGAGAGGCGTCACAAGTTCAGCTAAATGATGCGCGAGCCGTGCGCCTCGGGTTTGCGGGGTTTGACCGGCCCGAGTTTAATCACATTGTCCGGATCAAAGTCGGTCAACTTTAGCCAATCCTCGGTGATATCGGTCGATGGGAATAGATCGTTCTCTGCGTATTCCTGACGCAGAGCGGTGAGCAGGTCATCACGCATAATTGCGGTGTCCTCCTTCGTTTCGATCGCACGCTTGATGGCCAGGCCTTTGGCGCGTTCCACCACTGCGGCAATGATGGCGCCGCTCGCCATGTCACCACGATAAAGTATGTCTTTCTTTCCACTGCGATACGCGATTTCGAGAAAAGCATTTTCAGGAATATGCGCGTATTGCGCCTGGACGACCGCTTCCACCAAATCCGATTTCGATTCGGCAAGCGGCAGGTTCTCGCTCAAGTAAATTTCGTAGATTTTGCGCGCACCTTCTTCGTTCGGACGTTTCACACGAATTTTTCGATCGATGCGCCCGGGTCGCAAAATGGCGGGATCAATCAGATCAGCCCGATTGGAGGCGAGAATGACGACCACGTTTTGCAATGGATCGAGGACGTCCATCTCCGTACAGAACATCGGGACGAGTGTGCTGCTCATGCTGTTGAACCGGCCACCCCGGCGAGTGCCAAGGAGCGATTCTGCTTCATCGATAAACAGGAAGGCGAGGGCACCTTCGTTGGCGCGTTCCCGGCATTGAGAGAACAAGTCGCGAACCTGCCGCTCGGATTCACCGACCCACATGTTCAGGATTTCGGGGCCTTTCACATGGAGGAAAAATTCCGGATGGTCCACGCCTGTCCGTTCCTTTAATTGCATCCTCAAGTTATAGGCGGTGGCTTTACCCAGCAGCGTTTTGCCGCAACCCGGAGGACCATAGAGCAGGAACCCTTTTGGCACATGGTGCTCAAATTTTTTGAAGAGGTCTGCGTGCAGTAAAGGCATTTCAATCGTGTCGCGAATTGCCTGCACCGCATCGTCCTGCCCACCGATGTTTGCCCATGGGAGTTCGGTGACATGCTCCAGTGATCGTTCAACCCGCTTGCCCATACCGATCACTTCGAGAGCCACGCGTTGATTCACATCGAGGCGAATTTCGAGGCCGGGTTTCAACTTTTCTTTCGAAAGTAATGATGAGCGGATAATAACGGTTTGGGTCAGCCCTGATTCCTGGCCAATGCGGATTCGGCCATCCGAAAGCAACTCATCGATCCGAACGATGGGGCCGTTACGATCAAAACCGAGACCTTGCACAATGGCGAAAGCTTCGTTCAGCAAAACGCGCTGCCCTATTTGGACGCTATTCAGCGGAATGCGCGGATCGAGGCGGCATACATAGTCCGTGCCGCCGACGCAAACATGGGCCTTATCCGGTTCAATGCCCATGAGGAAAGTTCCAACGCGAAAAGCCGGGGAACGAAGTTTTTCAACGACAGCATCCAATTTTTCGATCGCTTGCTGCGCCTGGAAGTTTAGTTCCTCCATCCCACTGATTCGCTCGCGCAGGTAAACCAAATCGACAAGGCTGGAGTGTCGCGGGGGCAATTTTGAAGAAATTAAATCAACGAGTTGCAATGTGGAAAGCCGGTCCATTTCCTCGCGGGACAACAAATCTTCCATTGGAGAAGAACCTGGGTAGCCTTCAGGGACTTGCTTTTGAGGTGCGGGCGATCCTCCTCCCTTTTTCTTGGACTCAGCCATGCAGAAAGTTACGCCTCCTCCACACATTTGCAAACGCCGGGGTCACAGTGTCACCATTAAATCAGTCCAGAATTATTTTGCAACCTGCAACTCAGCTTTTCTACCATGCGCTCTCCGATTGAGACCGGATAATATGCCTGCGTACCACCGACATCTGCGCGCCCTCCAAATTGAAATGGGCCGGCACTTCCCGTGCGTTCACCGAACCCAACTTCTGCCATGAATTGTTTTGTCACGGGCGCTTCCGGATTCATAGGCGCAAACCTGGTTCACGAACTGGAGAAACGCGGGCACACGGTGAAAGCCCTGCTGCGAAAGAACAGCGACACCCGCGGATTGGATGGCGCCCAATATGAATTTGTGGAGGGCGATCTCTCTAATCGCCAGGCGCTCACGGATGCGATGAAGGGTTGCGATTGGTGCTTCCATGTCGCGGCCAGTTATCACCTCTGGCTCAAGGACTATGCCCCGATGTATGCGGCCAAGGTCGATGGGACGCGACATGTCCTGCAAGCGGCGGCGGACGCAGGGTGTTCAAAAATTGTTTATACCAGCACGGTCGGCTGCATCGCGGTTCCCCGGTCCGAGAATGGTGAAATTATTCCCAGCACCGAAACCAGCTACGCGGAACTCTCCCAAATGACCAACCACTATAAACGGTCCAAATGGCAGGCGGAACAGGTCGCCCTGGAACTCGCGCAGCGCGGCCTTCCAGTGGTGATCGTCAATCCAACTGCCCCAATTGGTCCACGCGATGTGAAGCCAACCCCGACCGGCCAGGTCATTTTGGATTTCATGAATCATGCCATGCCCGCGTTCCTCGACACCGGGCTCAATTGGGTGCATGTGCGGGATGTCGCCATAGGCCACATACTTGCAGCGGAGCAAGGTCGTTTTGGCGAGCGTTATATTCTTGGAAATCGGGAAGGAAACTGGACCTTACAGCAGGCCTTTCGTGTGCTCGAGAAAATTACCGGGATTGCCGCCCCCCGGTTCCAGGTGCCCTATTCCCTCGCGTATGCTGCCGCTTGCGTCGATGAAGCGATTGCGAAAATCACCGGCAAACCGCCCAAAGCTCCCCTTGCGGGCGTTCGAATGGCAAAATACAAAATGTTTTTCGATCCGACTAAAGCCATTGAGGAACTCGGGATGCCGCAAACACCTCCTGAGGAAGCACTCCGGGATGCGGTAGTCTGGTTCAAAGCCAATGGTTACGCCCGAGGCTGATCCGTTTTTGCCCTTTGTCATTTTTTTACTTTCACTGTAATTTTCCGAACTCTGATCATTAACCAATTATATTTGTTAAAATGAAGCGCTCGATATCTCTAATTCTTGCCTGCGCTGCTTCAGCCTCGATATACGCTGCTGACAGCACCATCAATCTCCAGGACCAAAAGGAACGCACGAGTTACGCTCTTGGGGTGAACTTCGGCAATAATCTTCGCACCCAGGGCGTCGAGGTGAATTACGACACGCTCATGAAGGGGATGCAGGATGGCGTGGCGAATAAACCCAAGCTGACTGAGGCGGAACTCCGCGAAACGTTCGCCAGCCTGCGCAACCAAATCACGGCACACATGCAGGAGAAAGCCAAGGAAAACGAGGCTGAAGGTGAAAAGTTCCTTGCCGAAAATGCGAAGAAGGAAGGGGTTAAAACCCTGCCAAGCGGTCTTCAATACAAAATCCTGACTGAAGGTTCCGGCGCATCCCCCCGGACCAACGACGAAGTTTCGGTTATGTATACGGGCAAATTGCTCAATGGCACTGTTTTCGACAGCACGGATAAGCATGGCGGCCAACCGACCAAATTCCGCGTTAACCGCGTGATCAAAGGCTGGACCGAAGCCCTCCCGATGATGAAAAAGGGAGCACAATGGGAATTGTACATTCCAGCCAAGCTCGCTTACGGGGAACGTGGCGCACCTGCCATCCCACCGAATTCAACTCTCATCTTCGATGTGAAGCTGGTGGATATCCACGATATGCCCGAGCAGGCTCAGGCCACCATTCCCAACCAACAAGTCACCAGCCCGATTATCAAAGTCCCTTCGGCTGAAGAAATGAAAAAGGGTGCGCAAGTCCAGGTTCTGAAACCGGAAGATGTCCAAAAGGAAATCGAAAAAGAAAAAGCGAAGAAGAACGAAGAAAAGAAGTAACCGTTGCTTTACTATCGGGCGCTGTCCTCAACAGGCAGCGCCTTTTTTATTGCAATGCTCAAATCGCAATTCCTGAAGAGTCGGGTTGCTCCAGCAATACAGGGTTAAGGCTGCTCCATCCATTCGGAGAGATTCGGAATTTCCGCCAGCGTCCAGTTCGGATCGATCAATGCAACGGGAAGGCGGACCAGGTATGAACCGATACTGTTGCCCATCAGCAATTCGTAATCGTTCCTAAACTCCACCCACTCCAAAAGGTGCCCGGTCTTAATCGGCGGGGTAAGTGGCAAGCCATTTTCCGAATCCCAAATGTTGAGCATCAAGTCCCAACTCACCGTTGCCACCCATGTATCGTCCGCATTGAAAGCAGCCCAGCGAACCTGATCTTTATGTCGCAAAGGAGGTGAAAGCGGCTTTCCGCTCGTATCCCAAATCCTGGCAGAAAAGTCCTCGCTGCACGTCACGATTTTTTCTCCGTCATGCGAGAACGTCACAAACGTAATCCCATCGGAATGCGGCAGCCGAATGTTTGTATCGTCTCCGGTGTTTTTAAAAAGGACCACCGAATGATGACCGAAGTCTTCATCACTCGTTCCAACCGCCACCCGTGTATGCGAGGGATTAATCGCAATAGTTTCCACTGGAGCGCTCATTTTCACCTCGAACGGAGTGGAATCAATACTGCCAAAGACACGCGAGCCCTTTGCATTGAGAGTAACATTCGCACTCTCGATTTTCCGTTTATTGGGAATAGGTAGGTATTCGCTCAAAATCTCACTGTCGAAATTGATTTCGGGAATCTCCCACAAATAACTTGTTCCATCTTCGCAGTGCGTAAAAAGCTGCGTATCACTGATGAACATCGCATAAGCCACCGGTTCCGGATGGTAGAGAATATGATTCTCCTTGCGGGGAGAATAATTCGAGCCGTTCCATAGTCGAACGGTCCTATCAAGTGCTGCCGTGGCAATTATCTTTCCGTTTGGGGATTCGGCTACGGAAAGCACGCCTGCATTATGCTCCATCGTTTGTCCGATCTGCTCACCCGTTTTTAAGTCCCAGCAAACCGCTGATCGATCATAGCTGGTTGTGATCAACGCTTTTTCATTTCTAACGAACAATCCGCTGTAGCAAAGTTGCGCATGTTTAATTTTTACAGGCAGTGCCTCCCCTCTGTTCAGGTCGATAACGGAAACATCTCCGCGCATCCCGAGCAGGCAAAGCAGCTTTCCGGATGGGCTCGGCACTGAGTTGTAAACTTCCATCCCTTCCGTTTTAATTTCCCGATTGGATGGCCAAAGCGTCACGGCCCCTTTCGAAGTTGTAACGGCAGCCATTCCATTCGTCGCAAAATGGATAGAGCTTACCTCGCCGCTATATTGAGCCCGGCGGGTCACTCCTGAAGCCCGGTCCTCAAACAAAACCGCATTGCTGACGCCAATCCCAATAAATTGTTCTGACAGGCCAAGAGCTCGTATCGGTCCGACATCCCTGGTCCAGGATTGGTGACCATTCAGCATTTTGAAAACAACCTGGTTCGAACTGATGTAAGTCACGGCTGCACCGTAACGAGTGGCTGCAGAAGGTTCTTCCTGACCGCTCCACCGCGCGAGTATCTTGGGGGCGTAACGCAACGTAGACCCGATCCGCAAGCTATCGGTTTTGCGATCGGTGCCGTCCAATACGGCCGCTCTGGAAAATTGGTAACCTGCCCCCAGGTAATCTCCGGCTTTTAATTTTTCGCTCCCGGATATCAGGGCCGCGGTTACTCTTTGCGCTTTTTCTTTTTCCGCCTTGGCTCGTGCAGCTTTGAACTGCGCGTAAACCAGAAACGCAGCGAGCCCAACGAGCACACTAATCACGAAGGTGATTTTGGTCGCTCGTAACGCCTTCTCAAGCTGGCGCAATTTCCGCACCGACTTGCCCTTTAACAGGAACTCAAGCTCTTGCTTGAGCGCTTCCGCTGAAGCGTGCCGTTCCATCGGATTCGGATGACACGCCTTCAAAAGAATCGGATTCAACTCCAGCAGGAACTCCTGCTTTTCCGATATGTCATCCGGCAGAGCGGGAAACTCCAGACGATCGCGTCCGGTTGAAATTTCATAGAGTAATTTGCCAAGACCAAAAATATCCGCCCGTGGTGTGGTTGGCCCTTCAGGGGGGATGAATCCGTTCGTCCCTACAAAGGAATTTGCCTCTGATACTTCCGCGATAAGCCCAATGTCCGCGAGCTTCGGGACGCCACCGACGAAGATAATATTGGAAGGTTTGATGTCGCGGTGAATCAAATTCTGCTGATGCAAGGTGGAGAGAGAGTCTGCAAGCGAAATGCCAATTTGGATGCACTCCTCAACCCCCAGCACACGATCACCGAGGTTCGCCAGAGTGGTGGGGATATAACTGTCCTGGTCCACGTCCCGTCCAGGGCGGACGTCATCCGCCAACTCCATAATGTAATAGAACCCTTCGTCCAATAAGCCTGCCTGGAGGATGTGAACAAAGCCTGGATGTTGTCGGGAAATCGGTTCAAAGCGTTTGATCGCCTCGAATTCCCGCTCGTACGGATTGAGGGTCGTAAACGCGGCCTTCCAGATTATTTTAATCGCGCGATATACTCCCGTCAGTTCGTTCCGTGCCAGCCAGACCTCGCCGTAACTTCCTTGTGCAATCGGTCGCAGCATCCTGTGCCCGGCAATCTCCTCCGGTGCGTCGCGAAAATGCTTTTTCCGGCGTGGATGCAAGAACTCAATTGCGGATGGCGCTTTCAACAGATTCTATCGCTTTTGGAACGGATGCCCAAAACTTACCCAATTTCGGATTCGTCTTGTCAAGGACGGTTTTAACCCACTTCCATCGAGTCCGGAGAAGATGTTGTAACAAATCTCGATTTAAGCGCTCGCCATTATGGCAGAGTTCATGTTTCTCCATTTCGTGATACTCTCCACAAATTTCCTCAACCCGGTGAAGCTCCTTTGAATGTAGCAATATCGGCCATTCACTCCCTTCACAATCCAGCTTCAGAAGCCGCACCCGGTGAAACCGCTTCAAAATGGCATCAAGCGGGACGCCTCGCGTCCGACCTTTCTCTGCCAAACGCACCGCCGATCCGCCAGCATTGAAACCATACGTGTCCGCGGGATAAGGATCGGATTCCGTCCGACACTCGCAAATCAGCACGGCTCTATGACTTACTTTGATCCCTTTTTTCGAGCGCAAATTTTCACGAGCTAATTCACAATTTTCAGCTTCCGCCTCGAAACAATAAATATTCCGGCTCCCCCGGTCGTGGCAGGCCAATGAAAAGCTCCCGAAGTGCCCGCCGATAACCAGGATCACATCGTCTGCTTCAAAATGCATCGGCAACTGATATTCGTTCCGCTCTCGTACAACCTCGAAAATATTCCTGTCCGTTGAACCTTTCCTGAACTTAAATTCACCGCTTCTCTCGATTTCCCGTTTGCCGTTGATTCGTCCATCCCATTTTCCACGAAGGTCATTCAGGAAAGCCAGGCACTCCTGTTCAAATTCGAAGCCTGAAATTCGCTCATTCTCCCCGTGCAAATTCCACTTCCGGAGATTGCGGTGCTGAAAAAGCCGCTGCCCTTCAAAATCATGCTGGCACATCGTGCCGACCAAAGGAAAAACGGGGTGCGAAGGCATTGAATATCTCCTCCCCGTCCTTCGCCATGCCATGTGAAAGGTTTCTTTGTCCCCGTGAATGTATTGGTAAAAAAACTCGGAATGATCGTTATACCAAAATGATAGGTTCAATTCTCTCCAGCATTTTTCTTTGTTCACGACTATTTGCCCCGATTCAAATTCCGGCTCATCGCGATAAGTCACTCCGCACAACTTCCAGA
>JBQCGE010000308.1:0-4476 GCA_051955955.1 Verrucomicrobiota bacterium | reverse complement strand
TCCACCCAACGGCGTTCGGCGGGGGAAAGCTCATTTAAATTGATGGATTTATAAATTTCGTGCGCCTCCTGGTAAGAACGTTCAGCGAATGCCCTTTCTGCCCGATTTTTTAAGGTCGCATAGGCGTCCGCCCCGGAGGCTTTAAAGGGGAAGGTGACGCAGAAGCCGAGCACCCAGATTAAAAGAAGTTTTTTGAACGGATTTTTCATGATCGATTTCCAACCTCTCCATTAGACGGTCACGGGGAAAAATTGCTCCCGATTTTTTTCACAGCAACTAAATTGTCGATTCGGTGTAAAATGCAGGTATAGTTTTGATATGCGATTGAAGTTAACCCAGTGCATCTGCGCTCTTGGAACGGCCTGGCTGGCAGCCTCCGGTTTGGCCATCCCGAACCATGAGAACCTGAAGGAAAACTACCAGTCCATCATTGACAGGAACCCATTCGGGCTAAAACCGATCGAGCAGCCGAAGGCGCCGGTCACAAATGAGCCCCCAGCCCAGCCCAAACCGAAAACCACGATTTACCTGACTGGCATCACTTCTGTTGGTTATCCCCGCATTCCCAAGTATGTCTTTCTAAAGACAGTGGAAGAGGGGAACAAAAAGGAAAATTATTACACTTTGCAGGAGGACATGTCGAAAGATGGTATTTCCGTCCTCCAAATTGATGACCAGAACAAACGGGTGAAAATCCGAACGGGTGACGGCGAGAAAATGCTGACCTTTGCCACGGATGGAATCCAGCCCCCAGCCGCACCCACACCACTGCCCGGGGCGCATCCGGGAGCGCCGGGCCTTCCACAACTTGGGGGCCAACCCGGTGTTCCCCAACCGGTCAACAACGGTTTCGGCCACCAGGGTGCGGCAGTCATTAACAATATCCCGCAGCCAATTAATAACTATAACCCGAACACGCCAACCATTCCCGCGCGGAATGTGCGAACTGCCAATGGGAATCCTGCGAATCCAAACTACGGCGGAGTTCCGGGAGGGGTAAACACTCCTCCTTCACAAAACCAACAGCAGCCTGAAGTCGATCCTGCGTTGCAGTACCTGATGCTCAAAGCGCAGGCCGCGCACGAGGCTGCACAAGGGTTGCCAGTGCCTCCTATTCCGAACCTGGAATAAGAGGGGTACTGTTTAGCGGTCAAGGCGCCCGCGGAGACAGGCGAGGCGACTGTCCGCCTCAACCCGCTATTGTTTGCGGTTGGTGCTGGTTCGGCTCTGGCGCAGGAACCATTTGTAAAGCTCGTCGTTATTGTACGTTTCAGTCCATGAATCGTGGCCCGCTTCGGGATAAACCGTCAGTTGCACGTTCGTGTTCCCGGCAGCCTTGAATGCCTCGACCATCCGTTCGGATTCGTGAAGTTTTACAACTGGATCCTTTGCTCCGTGAAAAGCCCAGATCGGCAAGTTCTTCAATGCGGATTGTTTGCCCTGGCCCGGCAGCAGGATATTGATCGTTGATCCCCCGCCGCAAATGGGTGCGACCGCCGCAAATCGATCCGGATGATTGATCGCCAGGCTCCATGTGCCGAACCCCCCCATGCTCAACCCCGTGAGGTAAACGCGCCGCGGATCGATTTTGTAGGTTTTGATAACGTCATCCAACAGCGCCAAGACGGTTTCGTCATCCCAGGTTTGGCCGGATGGGCATTGCGGCGAGACTAACACAAACGGAAAGTCGGGCTGATTCTTCACGATCTTTGGCGGGCCGTGGACTGTAACCTTATTCAGGTTCGTGCCCCGCTCACCCGCGCCGTGCAAAAAGAGCATCAAGGGCCATTTTTTACTCCCATTTTCGTCATAACCTTTGGGCAAAAAGAGCAGATATTGGAGGGCGAGTTCGTGAGTGGCTGAGGCTTTGAACGATTTGGCGACTTGGTTTTTAGGCATATCCTGGGCAGAAAGTGAGGCTGTTAATATCGAGAAAAGAAAAAGAATGGCGGCTCGCATTGAACGCGGTTGTAAGCGGAACGGTCGAAAATTTCCAGTGAAATGCAATTTGACTTTTTTATGGAGATTGGACGAAACCGTTTGACTTGCATTGGCCTATGCAGATAATGGCAACACCAAACCGGCCATATGCCAAAACTTGTCGTATTAAGTGAAGGTCTGACGGGCCGCTCTCATGAGCTGAAAGTGGATAAAACCACGATTGGCCGAGTGGAGGATAACACCTTCCAAATTGCAGAGCAGTCCGTCTCCAGCCATCATTGCGAAGTGTTGCTGAAAGGCTCCGACGTCGTGGTGAAGGATTTGAACTCGACAAATGGCACCTATATCAATGGGGAAAAGATCACCGAAAAAGTTTTAAAGCCGGGCCAGATTTTGCGTTTGGGCCAGATCGAGATTCGGCTGGAAGGAGATGGAGCGGCCGCTGCAGCTCCTGCTTCCAAAAAGTCGATGGATCAAAACACCCGCGTGATTCCGCGCGGCGTGAAGCTGAACGAGTTCGAGCAGGGCACCAGCGGGGTTAAATTCGGCAAGGATTCTCCTTTCGCGAAGAAATCGAACAAAACCAACATGATCTGTATCGTTGTTGGCGTTGTTTTGGGGATCATCATCATTGCCGGCATCGTTTTCGCCTTTTTGCAGATGCGCGGTTCGTAATTCACTCCACGCGTCCGGAGCGGCTCAGGGCGTAACAGAGCGCACACGGTAAAATCCTTTCGAAAACGGCCCGGAAGTCGTGTCCTCAAACAAAAAAGTTCCGCTCGTATCTTCGAATGTGCCCAGGGATTCCCATTGCACAAAGTCACTCGTAACATCGACCGAATAATTCACGCCAATTTCTCCGTGAACCAGGAATTGGTAAAACCCATTCTCTGAAATCCCCTGATCCTCCAGGACGGGAGGAATCGAGCTGATCGCCTCGGCAGTTACGGTATAATTATCGAAGATCATGTAATTATCGCCGGGGTTTGCGGGATCATTGATGAACCAGACCGCATCGATATCGCCAAGATCCAACGGCGTGCTGTTGGTGAGAGTGATCGGCTGGCCATTCACAATTACAAAGTCGTTCAAGAGCGCCATCCATTGGTTCCGGCCGAAATCCATGTAAATCGTCAGGTCATACTGGCCTTCGGTGTTAAAGGAAAAACCGGTGCTGTAAGGCTGCTGATCCTGAAGGTCGAAATAGATTGTGCGTGTCGGCATGAAAAAATCGACTGAGAAAAGCCGATCGGTTTGTTGATTGTAAACCGCCCAGCGGAATTCATCATCGCCGCCGTTAATCGAGGCATCCAATTCCATCGTGACGGAGAATTTAACGATGCTCGGCGCGGGCGGAAGGGGGTTGTAATTGAGTGGCACCCAAACGGTGGTGGAAACGTCGTTCGTAGTGAGCGGGGGGGAGAACCCAATGAACGCATGCTGCCCAAGCCCTGGAAAATAATTGGTGACCAGCCCATTTCCTCCAGTTCCATCAAAATTCCAGCCCCGCTGTCCACCCAAAGTAAAGTCCGGGTTGTATCCCTCGGATGCTTCAAACCCGGTGGTGTAAATCACGGTGCTGGAAGCCGCGGTTAGCCCCGCCATGCCAAAAAACATCATGGCAAGGCCCATGCAGAACATCTTGATTTTTTTCATTCCAAATTATGCGCCGATTAACGCTCTCCTCGTCGGTCCCCCCGGGTCGGGGAGGACTGAATGGAACGGCCAGCGGGTGCTGAAGAGGGAGCGGAATTGAACGCTCCCCCACGAATCGGTGCTGATTGAATATTCACCCGCGGCGCAGGCGCTGGGCTGGGTGCCGAAACCCGTGGCGCTGCCTGAGGCACCTGGATCGAGCGTGGCTGGCTTTGCACCGGCGCAGGTGCGGAGCGTGAAATACTCGGGGCGCTGATCACAGGAGCGCGATTCACCTGCGGCGCAGTGAAGGATTGCGCTCTCGGTGAAAATTGGACCTGTGGGGTTGCGGATCGAATTTGCGGCGGCGGCGTTTGCACTCGCTGTGCACTCGGGGCAACGCGGGTGGGTTGAGTGATCGCAGAGGGCACCGGTGCCTGCACTCTCGGCGCGGGTGTGTTCGCGCTGGGAGGAGTGTACGTCCGAATGGGAACGTTCTGGTCCGCCAGGTTTTGCGCTGGCCGATTGTACGACTCCTGTCTGCCACGCGTTGGGTTGACCGCTGGCTGCCTTTGTGTCGGCCCGGGGGCAGGTGAAGGTTGGCGAACGCTCGGCGTCGGAGAAGGCGCAACGCTCGGCTGCCGCACGGATGGGGCGGGGTTGATTGTGGGTCGGTTCACTGAAGGAGCGGGCGAAATCGCCGGCTGGCGCACGGATGGCGAAGGAGAGGTGATAGAACCCGGTTGCCGGATGCCCGGTGTCGGATTACTCGTTGGGCGCGATTGCGTCGGCACGCGTGTGTTGGGGACGCTGGAAGGTGTTTGCGGCCTTTGAACTTGCGGCGTGTTTTGCACCTGCGGGATGTTCCTGGATGGAACATTCGGGCGTTGATAATAACCT
>JBQCGE010000307.1:0-2617 GCA_051955955.1 Verrucomicrobiota bacterium | reverse complement strand
CTTCAAAAGGAACATGCCCGGTCACTGCGTGGTAAAGCGTTCCCGCGAGACTGTACATGTCGGAAAGGAAATCTTCCCGCTCCCGCTTAATTTTTTCCGGGGCAATGTAGTATGGCGTCCCCCAAACTGTGGTTTCGTCATCATTGCTCCCTTCCGCTTTTCGAGCCAGGCCGAAGTCGATCAATTTGGGTTCCCCTTCGTCGTTGAACAAAATGTTGCCCGGCTTGATGTCGCGATGCAGAAGATTCCGCTTCAAGGCACTTCCGAGGGCCGAGGCCACTTTGATGCCTGTATCGAGCACATCCAGCTCGGCCACGTGATGTTCCCGTTCAATGCGGCTGTCGAGGCTGCCTGCATCGGCCAGTTCCATAACGAGGTAAAGCTGCCCTTCATATTCATCGAAGGTGTAAATGTGGATGATGTTGGAATGGTTCAGGGCGGCAGCGGCGCGGGCTTCGCGATAAAAACTTTCCAACGCTTGCTGGTCCTCCTGCAGTTCCCGCTTCATCAGCTTCACTGCCACTTCCCGTTCCAGGTTCACGTCAAATGAGCGATAAACCGTTCCCATCCCGCCCGAAGCGATTGGAGCGCGCAGTTCAAACTGCCGCATTTGCATCGGCATCATCAGGGAATAGCCACATTTCGTGCAGGGGGTGCTGGTGAGGGGAGGCAAATCTCCCGGAATGAAAATTTTTGCCCCGCAATTACGGCACGAAACCATTCTGAGCGGTTTGCGACTTTCAGCGGTGACTGACATGGTGCTTTCCCAATCTTAACATTTGAATGCTGGGGCTCAAGTTTATGGGCGGCCGCATTCTTGTCCAAACTTCATTTTGCGTATTTAGTGGCATTTCTCATGCCAGAACTGTCACAGCTTGAATAGTTTTTCCTTTTGTGGCGTCATTCCTGCCTTTCAGTGACTCGATTTTCTGGAAAGACCGGGTTCGCTGGATTAAGCTCTCCACTCGCATCATGAAAAAGATTGTAATTAGTTGTGCCCTGCTGTTGCTGCTTTGCCTCACGACTTTGGCGGAAGATGCAAAACCGCTCCGCATCTTTATTCGGTCCGGCCCGAAAACTCACGGTCCAGGCCAGCATGATTCACCCCGCTTTTTAAAAGATTGGACCCGGCTGCTCAACGAGCGCGGGGCCAAAGCGACTGGCAAGGAAGGCTTCCCCACCGCTGAAGAGCTCGAAAATACTGATGTGCTGGTGATGTACCTGGCCGAAGGCGGCACGATTTCCCCGGCGGACCGCGTAAACCTTGATAAATACCTCAAGCGCGGGGGCGGTATCGTTACTTTGCATGATGCGATTTGCGGGACCGACCCGCAATGGTTCAAGACTATTGTCGGCGGGGCGTGGAGCATGGGAAATCGAAGTTTTACGAAGGGAATATCGGCGTTTACTTCATGGATACTGATCATCCCATTACCCGGGGCGTTTCCAACTTCGATCTGAATGATGAAGTTTATTGGGATTTGCACATGATGCCGGAGGCGCACGTGCTCGCCAACTCCTTCCAATCGGTTTTCGTCATCGCTCCGCAAATGTGGACCTATCAGAAGGATAATTACCGCTCGTTCGTCTGGCTCCAGGGGCATGAATATGAATCGTTCAATCTGCCGCACTTCCGCGCCATCCTCCTGCGAGGCATCGCCTGGGCAGGCAAACGCGAAAATGTCGATTTCCTTTGCACCAAAGAAGAACTTGGCAGTTTGAAATATCCTGAAGGCGGGCCAACCGCTCCGCAGAAAGCAGCGGCCAAGATGAATGTTCATCCCGAATTTGAAATGAGCCTGGTCGCTTCCGAACCGCTGATCGAAAAAGCCATTTCTCTCGATTGGGATCCCCAGGGCCGCATTTGGGTGGCTGAAACTCCTGAATACCCCAATGGCCGTACGATTAATCGAAATGACGCCCCGATTGCTGACTGGGCGGAGAAGAATCCCGAAGCGTACAAAACCGAAAAGAAGGAGGATCGCCCCGCCAAAGATCGGATTTCATGGCTGGAAGACACGGATGGCGATGGGGTAATGGATAAAAAGCATGTCTTCGCTGAGGGGTTGGAACTCGTCACCTCCCTGGTGTTTTACAAGGACGGGGTGATTGTTTCCCAGGCGCCCGACATCCTCTGGCTCCGCGATATTGATGGGGACGGCAAGTGCAACATGAAGGATGAGCGGGTGGTTCTTTTCACCGGCTTCGGCACTTTCGATACCCACGCCGTGATGAACAATCTCCGTTGGGGCATGGATGGGTGGGTGTATGGTGCGGTTGGTTATAGCGCTGGCAATCCAACTTCCGCCGATGGTTCGAAGAAATTTGGACGGATCACAGCCGGTATTTTCCGCTTCCAACCGGATGGAAGCGCCATCGAACAGGTCGCCTCCGGCAGTTGCAATACGTGGGGATTTGATTTCTCGCCCGATGGCGAGGCCTTCTACACCACGGCAACTTGCGGGGAACATTTCCTTCACGTGGTCATGCCCGAAAAAATCCTGGCCAAAGGAAACATTGGCGGGGTCCGCGCGTCCGCTGTCCTGCCCGATCATCAATAAGTATTTCCGGCTGTTAAGCATTCCCGGCCTGCTTATGTGCAAATCGATTGGGTGGG
>JBQCGE010000306.1:0-3462 GCA_051955955.1 Verrucomicrobiota bacterium | reverse complement strand
ACGAACCCGCGCAAAGAGTTCGATGACGAAGCGCTGAACGAGCTGGCGGAGACGATCCGCGCACACGGCATTTTGGAGCCGTTGGTTGTGCGGCCCCAAAAGAATAACCGGAGCGAGTTCGAGATCATCGCCGGCGAACGGCGTTGGCGCGCGGCACAATTGGCCGGGCTCTCAACGGTGCCGTGCGTGGTGCGGGATGATTTGCAGGATCCTGAAGTGTTGGAGATCCAATTCATCGAGAATTTGCAGCGCGCGGACTTAAAGCCGATTGAGGAGGCCCGCGGCTTCAAGCGTTTGCTCGATACGCCTTCACCCAGCGGAATGTTCCTTTACACAGCGGAAGGATTGGCAGCGAAGCTGGGCAAGAGTCGGTCGTATGTTTTCGAGCGGTTGAAGCTGCTTGAAGCTTCCGCACCCGTGCGTGAAGCGCTGGAGGAAGGGAAGCTCGCGCCCAGGACTGCCCTGGAGATCGAGCGGGCTGGCCTTCCTCCGGAGCAGAAGCAGGCGGTCGTCTCCAAGATCGTGAATGAAAACCTGAGCACGCGGGAAGCGACCAAACTGATCGATTCCCATGAGAAGCAACGAGGCATGGTGAATGAGGCGTTGGCGGAGATCAAACATGCTCGCAAGGTGAAGGATTTGTTTGAGTCTTTGCCGGACGGGACACCGGAGCAGGACGAGGCAGAGGCCTCCAGGGTGGCGGCCGCAAATGCGGCCAATTGGTGTGAATCAGCCTTTGGCGAAGCGGGGCCGGGAATGCTTGGTAAAGGTCCGGTGGAGCAAAAACCGAAACCGATCGATCCATTGGATTATGCGGCCGTGCTGGCGAGCACTCCGGAGCCGGGATCGGCGGCGTATTACCACAAGCAGCGGATTCGTCAGGAGTTCGAGGAGGATTTCCGTCACAAGCTGTTAATTGATATAACAATGTTTTTCAGCTCGGGCCGCGGACGCAGCGCGAATGTGAATGAGCTGGAGAAAGTGGCGAAGGCGCTCGACTCATTCATCAGCGTAGGAGCCATCCGCGATAATGTGCTTCGAACAATGGAAGCGGCTGCGCGAGCGCGAGTAGCTGCTCTGGAGAAGGATTTTCCGAAGAAAAAACCGAAGCCAAAGGCGAAGGCTGAGCCGGTGCGAATGGAGAAACGATCGAACGGGCCGGGATATCAGAAGGCGCTTTCGACCGAGGCGAAGGCGCGGTTGCAGCGGATGCGATGGGCCAAATCGAAAAAGTCATCATCAGTCAGAGCGTAGGCCAGGACAAAAAACCATGAACGCATTCCTGGAACGGTACCGGCTGATTGTGGACGAACTCGGGCTCATCGAATTGCGCGAGGCCGAGCTGCGGATCTTCCGGGCGGTGCTGGATTATTCCCTCGGTGTCAGCCGCCACGAGCTGCGGGTGACGATGAAAAAGGATCTGGAGTTCCTGACCGGGATCGAGCTGAAGAATTTGTTGCGGCCGATTGAGGCGCTGAAGCGAGCGGGGATGTTGTTGTACTGGGAGACTTCAACGGGTTATGTTTTTCAGGTCGTAGCAGATCCGAGCTTTTGGATTTCGGCTGTCCGCCGATTTGACAGGCTCGAGTATTATCGGGCGTTGAATGGGATCAAGGCCCACAACGCATTTGCGGATCCGGATCCACATTTGCCGACGTTGGCGCCGGAGAAGGGCTTGAATGAGGTGCTCGCCGATGGAGCACGAACTGAATTTGCGTCGATTAATTCCCCAGGGCAGGCCTGTCCTGGTGGCTGTGACTATGACCGCGCGGGAGCTGGTGACGACCAGCCCAACGGAAACAGCAATGGATCGACGAAAGGCGCGGTTGGAAGTGAAGTGGCGGCGGTCCCGGTCGGCGGGGCCGCTCACGCTTCAGCTGATCTGCCCAATGGTAGCGCACTGGAGGAAGTGAGGACAAGCTCGCCTCCAAATTTTCCTACCAATGGCAAAGGATCGCTGTGGCGTGAGGTCGAACGAATCGCGGAAGCTGAGCGTGAGCCAGTACTAAATTTTAGTACTCAAAAGAAAATTAGCCCGCTCAGAGACGCGCAAAGTTCGGACGCAGTACTAAATTTTAGTACTGGCAAGCCTGCCAAACCGCCTGACGAGTACTTAAATTTAGTACCGGCAAGCGGGGGAGTACTAAATTTCAGTACTCCTATATATAATAATGTTCATTGTAATAATGCTTCTTCGAAGAAGCATTTAACATTGTTCATTAAAGCAGTGCGCGACGGCCAAGTCGTGCTTCATCGCGAGGTTTCCCGGCGTGAGCTGGCGAAATGGTTGGAATCGGCCGGGGTATTCGCCGGGCCAAACGGCGAGAACTACGCGCCGTTCTGGTGGAAGGCAATTCGGCATCGGAAGGGCGATGTGGAGAATTGTTTTTTCGACCTGATCCAGCGGGTGAAGGAGGAGGGGACGGGGGCCGTGGAATCGCCAGGGACCTACATGGCGCATCGGTTTTACGCGATGAAAGGCGGTGCGAAATGAAGATGCCTTCGTCGTCTTACCCGCTTTACTGGCCGGAAGGGTGGGCACGTCACAAGCACCGGCAATTCAGCCGGTTTTCCGATCATCTCACGATCGCGCGAGCTCTGGATGGAATCTTCATCGAGCTCGAACGGCTCGGCGCGGATCGAGCGGTGATTTCCTCGAATCTTCGTACGCGGCCGAATGGATTGCCGGCTGGTAATCAGCCTCAGCCACAGGATCCGGGCGTTGCCGTCTGGTTCCACCTGAAGGGCAAGCCGCATGTGCTGGCCTGCGACAAGTGGAGCAAAGTTCAGCACAACCTGTGGGCAATCGTGAAGCACATCGAGAGCTTGCGCGGGCAGGATCGTTGGGGCGTGGGGAGCCTGCAGCAGGCCTTTGCCGGTTACGCTGCCTTGCCGGAGAAGAGCTCGGCCTTTGGTGCCTGGCATGAAGTGCTGGGTGTGGCGATCAATGCTTCAGAGGAGCAGATCAAGGAGGCGTATCGGATTAAGGCAATGACCTGGCATCCGGATCGAGGCGGTGACCATGAGCGCATGGCCGCGCTGAATAACGCTTACCAGGCCGCGCTGAAGGAGAGAGGACTTTAACCAGGATACAGAGCGCCATCAGCAAAACAGTCTCCTGCACCGCCTGGGGCCGCGCGGATGCACAATGTGAGTTGGGAAACAGGTTTCCGGGGAGGTTGCTCTGGTTCAATTTATTTATGATCGAAACAACAAACGAACAAAACCAAGCAACTATGGAAACACAAACACAAACGGAAACTCAGACTGAGAATCGAAAAACCTTTCTTGAAGCCAGCTCGAATGAACTGGAGTTAATCATCAATGCTGTGACGGCTTACGAGCCTGCCAATCCCAAAACCTCCAGCATCTACGCAACTCTCATCGGTTTGCTCGGGGTTAATTTCATGGATGCTGAACAGAAAAACCAAACGATGGAGAAGCTTCGCGATGACTTTTTGA
>JBQCGE010000305.1:0-4191 GCA_051955955.1 Verrucomicrobiota bacterium | reverse complement strand
CCGCTTGAGTTTCATTCGGAGACGAACGCGATTCCCGAAACTCGCCAGGTTAATCTCCCCCAACTTTTAAATGAAACGGATTTCGAGCTGCAAAAAGCGGTCATTGATTACAAAATTCAACAGTTGTTTTTCCTCTCTTTTTTCCTCACACCCGATGCGGCTAACCTGACGTATCGCTACCAGGAAACGATGAAGAATTATATCGATCACAAATCGATGGCATCCTACAACCCAAACGTCAAAAGCCCCTCGGGTCGCCAGCAACGGGTTTTGCGCAATACGTTGAAGGAGTTGGAAGCGCTCGATACCGCTCTCCGTGATTTAGGTTCCAAGCCGGCGCAAAATGAGCCAGAAGTGACTCTGAAAGCGCACGCAAGCCGCTAATTCCGGGCGATTGGCTGGACTAAACGCTCGTGCTCTCTCATAACGTAAAGGTCCGTCATGCCCGCGATGTAATCACATACCGTCCGTTCCAGTCCGAGCTTGCGGATGTGCTTTTTGCTCCCCATTTCAGACGGATGTTCGAGTAAAAATTCGAAGAGCTCGCTCATCATTCGCGTTGCGCGCAGGTTCGGTTGATGCACGACCGGATGATAATAAAAGTTTTGGTAAAGATACTTTCTGAGCTTCAGGTTCAGTTTCCGGCGTTCCGAGCTGTATCGAATCAACATGCGCGGCGCAGCACGAACTTCGTCCGCGCTCTGCACCCCAGCTTTGCGGATTGCCTCTTCCGATTGATACACCACATCTTTTACCTGCTCATCAATCAGGCAGCGGATCGTATAATACTGACGGCGCTCATCCGATAATTCGCCATAAGTATCCCGCACGAAACGCGCCGCAAATGCCCAAATCTCAACCTCCTCCTCCAACTTCTTCTCGTCGAGCAACCCCGCTGCCAATCCATCATCCAGGTCGTGGCTGTAATACGCAATTTCATCGGCCAGGTTCGCCACCTGCGCTTCCAGGCTGGGATGCTTCCCTACCTTGAAGAACACTTTGCCAGCGCCCGGTTCGCCATGCTTGAGCAAGCCTTCACGCGTTTCCCAACTCAGGTTAAGTCCGGGGAATGTCGGATACTTCTGCTCAATTTCCTCAACAATCCGCAAGCTGTGCTGGTTATGTTCAAATCCCCCCTGCCCTTTCATTAATCGATCCAATACATGCTCGCCCTTGTGTCCAAAAGGGGAGTGTCCAAGATCATGCGCCAGCGCAATGGTTTCTGCCAGGTCCTCATTCAGTTGCAATGCGCGCGCAATGTTCCGCGAAATCGCGGCCACTTCCATCGTGTGTGTCAATCGCGTCCGGTAATGATCGCCGGTTCCATTGAGAAAGACCTGGGTTTTATATTCCAGCCGTCGAAAGGCTCTGGAGTGTATGACGCGGTCCCGATCGCGCTGAAAATGCGTGCGCCATTCCGGTGGAGCTTCCCGATATTTGCGCCCCCGTGTTTCCGCGCTTAATTGCGCGTAGGGAGCCAGCACCTTTCGCTCCCGTTCCTCAAGTTGCTCCCGGCTGACCGGCATATCAACTCTTCAACACATCCTCGGTCGACAACCCCTTAAGCTCGAACAACCGGTGAATTACATCTTCAATCAGGTTATTCGGGCAGGACGCCCCCGCTGTAATCCCAACGGTGATGTGTCCTTCCGGCAGCCAGTTAGCCGTTTCCACTTCCTCTTGTTTGTGCTGGTTATAATGCTGAATCACGCGGTCTGAAACCATTTTCGCCGCATTTTTAATGAAGTAGGTCGGCAGCTTTGCTTCCCCCATCTCGGCAAGGTGTGAAGTATTTGAGGAATTATACCCGCCAATCACCAGCAGTAAATCAAGCGGTTGCGCCAGCAATTTGCCCAACGCATCCTGTCGATCTTGTGTCGCCCCGCAGATTGTGTCGAAGAACCGGAAATGCTTGTTCACGTTTTCCACTCCATGCTTCTGCTCCATGGCGCGCTTCAACCGGCGCTGCACATCTTCGGTCTCCCCGCGCAACATTGTCGTCTGGTTCGCCACGCCAATCGCCTGGAGATGCACATCTGGGTCAAACCCGGGCGAATAGGCCCCTTTGAATTTTTCCAAAAATTCCTGCTTGTTCCCGCCGTTGACGATGTAATTGCAGACGTAGTCGGTTTCAGCGAGCGTGAACACCACCAGATAATGCCCGCTTGTCGCTGTCGCCTGGGAACTGGTCGCCTTCGTTTCCTCATGCCACGCTTTGCCATGGATGATGCTGGTAACAGATTCCTTCGAGTATTGCCGTACACGTTTCCAAACACTCATTACGTCGCCGCACGTGGTATCGACAAAAAGGCAACCTTTCGCCTCAAGCTTCGCCCGTGTGCTCACTTCCGTGCCAAACGCCGGAATGATGACCACATCGCCATTCTGCAAATCCTCTATATCCGCATTCTTTTCCTTCCCGCTGAGGAAACGGATGTCCATCGCGCGGATTTGGTCATTCACCTCCGGGTTATGAATGATTTCTCCAAGAATATAAATCGGCTGTTTCGGGAAGACTTTTCGCGCCGCGTAAGCAAGATCAATCGCGCGCTCGACGCCGTAGCAAAAACCAAATTCTTTCGCCAGTTTGATCGTTAATTTCCCATCCGCCGAAATTACATGCCCTTCCGCCCGAATTCGGTCAACCAGTTCACTTCGATAATGCGAGAGGACCTGTGCCTGCACCGCTTCCATAATGTCAGGCCGCCGCAAATTCACTTTTTTGGGCCGGTTCAATCCTGCATTAGCGTCTTCAATCGACATAGGGGGAACCTACCACTTGACGGGCTTGCGTCGAGTTAAAACCCGCACCAGCCTTGCCTCAAATGCATCGAATGGCATCCTAAGGCGGGAAACCAAATGCCATTTTCACCGCCGAATACTCCGGATGGATCGTCCCGTCCATTTGCCGAATCACCAACTCCGGTTCGCGCCACGTTTGGGTTCGAAAGCCTTCCGGCAAATCCTCCGCTCGCATCATCACGAATAGCCCCAACAATGGCCGCTCCGGTTGGCGCAACACAACTGGCCTCCATCGCACAATTACCAGTCCCGCCCCGCGTGCTCCCTGTTCCACTCGTTCGAGTTGTGCATCCGGATTCACTGGAAACACGACCGCGAATACTCCCCCGGGCGATAGATGCCTGGCAGCAGCAACACAATAATCGGCAATGTCTCCCCGTGTCTCAAAGCGGCACTGAATTTTCTGCGGATGATCTCCTTCAATCCCGCTCCCCTGTGGAAAATAAGGTGGGCTTCCCATTACAAGATCAAACTGCCGGCTCATTTCCAGCGTTCGAAAATCCCCTTCTCGAATCTCAAACCGCTCTCCCAATCCATTCCACTCAATCGATTTTCGCGCGAGCCGGACACTTTGACTCTGCGCTTCAATGGTCACAAATTTTGCCCCGGGAATTCTCCATGCCGCGATTAAGGCCACACTCCCTAGCCCACTCCCCAAATCAAGAACTCGTTCCGCGCGCGGGCACCAACTCGTCCCATACCACGCGGTCAGGATATCATCCGTGGAAAACCGATGCCCCTTCTCCAATTGAAATATCCGGAAATGACCACTGATGGCGTCCAACGTTTCTCCTGGCTCAAGCTCTGGACCGGCACCCAACGCTCCAGGAGGGACCGGTCCGGGGATGGCCCAGTTTCTAAAATGAGTTTTCGGGAAGCTCACTGCCGGACTCTTCCCCACCCGATCAAATGTCGAAAGTTCTTTTCCACGTCGCTCCTGTTTTTTAGTGCCGCACATTTGTGCAGCCCTCCCCTCGTAAACGCCTCATGCCAAGCAGCCAAACCAATGTTTTTTCAAAATCTCACTTGCTTCAATGCCCTTGAAGTGGTTTACTTTGCCCAGAAAAATCTGTCCAGGCACCCGTTTGTTGCGCTGAGAATAGGATAAGTGTCGCTGCAAATAAGGGTGGTGTGGACAGGATAAAAATACCGCCGTGACTAAAGGCGCGGCACTTAAATCCAAGCAATGGTAAAAAATCAATTGAACGGCTCAATTCATGTTTCCTCCCGGAACTTCGAAACGAGCCCTGCGGTTCACTTCAGCACTACATCTTTTTTTCAATCCGTTTACCTCACAGGAATCAGTTTTTCATACGATAAAAATCCCTTTGAGACCCTGAACTGTTTTGTCGAAATAGCACCTGTTCCCAAAGGATTGAAAATGTCGAA
>JBQCGE010000304.1:0-2609 GCA_051955955.1 Verrucomicrobiota bacterium | reverse complement strand
TCGTCGCGATCATCGCAATTCTCGCTGGCCTGCTGCTGCCCGTACTGGGCCGATCCAAATCCAAAGCAAATAATGCAGCCTGTCTGAACAACCTTCGGCAACTCGGCATCGCGACGCGCCTCTATTCCGTGGATAACCAGGAGAAGTTGCCCAGCGCCGAAATCCTTCCCACTGTTCCCATCGACCCCCAAAATCCCTTGCCGCGCATCTGTGATGTGCTCGGGAGATATGTTGGCAAACCAGCCGGCGGAAACACCAATAGCCCAACCGTTTTCAAATGTCCTCTTGATAAAAAGAGTCGATTCGCAACGGAAGGCTCAAGTTACGAATGGAATGCAGAATTGAACGGACACCACATTGATGAAACCCGGACAGACAGCGCCTTCCTCCTTTTAAAAAAGGGAGATCCATCTGCCGGAATTACCAATTTCTATCTCACCCTTCCCCCCGGGACGACTCCGCTCCTTCTCGATTACGACGATTTCCATCCCCGTCCGCCAAAATCGGGCAAGAACGTTGTATTTATGGATGGGCATGCCGGACCGTTGGAAGCCGCTCAACAATAGTTGAGCACCTTCGCTGAACGAGCAGGTTGAGTTACATGATTGTGGGGGTAATTCGAGATGTAAAACTCACGAAGCCCATCCAATGTCAGCTCACAAATTGCGGTATTTTGAGCAACTCACCATTTTTCAGCGCCGATTCATGGGCAACAATGCCAGCTACAGTCATACTCAAGGCCTGGTTAATATCCACCAGCGGTTTGCGATTCAGCAGAACTGCCTGAACAAATTCATCCATTAAATAGCCGTGCGAACCGCCATGACCGCCTGCGTCCACTCCCGGGGGAAGTGGTGGGCGACGGGTGTTCGGCAGATTCGGCTCCAGGCCTTCATATTTCTGGTAGAACGAACCCCGCTCCCCGCGAACCCGGCCTTTCTCGCCCGAATCACCTGGAGTATCCCAACTGACCGCCATTCTCGCCATACCGCCTTCGCTCGTTCGGAACAACGCGATCTCCGTCCCGAACGGATTTTTATATGGATTATTCGCGGCTTGCAGATGCTTGATCCTGCTGGGTATTCCCATGCAGGAAACTTCCGTGAACGATCCGCCTGTGACTCCGCAATAATAGGCATTCGAGTGGGTCGGATACCACTGCGGTGGCAAACCCACACGCCACCCATGATACGAGTCAATCGGCTCCTCCATATAATGGTAGTACTCACCTTCGGCGTAAACCAACTTTCCGAACCCGCCAGCGCGATAAATCTGCCGCATCGCAAAAAGGTCCTCGTGAAAATACGAGGTTTCAAACATCATGTATTTCAGCCCGCTCTTCCGAACCGCTTCATGAACCCGGTGTGCTTCCTCCAATGAACCGAACGCTGCAGGCACTGCGGTCGCTACATGCTTGCCATGCTTCAAAGCAGCGAGTGCATGACGGGCGTGGCTCGGCGCATCCGTGGCAATAAAGACTGCTTCAACGCGATCATCTTGAACCAATTCTTCCAGGGACGGATAGGTTTTGCCGCAGCGGCATTCTTTCGCAAGGGCCGCGCATCGATCGGGAACCAAATCACTGACCGCTACAATTTCAACATTGGGATGGTTCTGAAATCCAAATGCAGCGCCGAATTTACAAACGCCATAACCGATGATGCCGACCCGAAGTTTACGATCAGAAAACGGCTTCCAGCCCTCGGATGCCTTCGGATCAGTTGCTGCCTTTTCAAAGCCCTGGATTACTTTTTCCTGGGCCGGTGTTTGGATGGATGCCGCAATCGCGCTGGCTGCGCCAATCGTCTTCAGGAATGTGCGACGTTTCATGTCGAACTAATAGCATAGGCCAGCAGTTTATAGCCAGTTATCGTTTACCAACGAAGCACTGCTTCGCATCAAACGCCAGCCAACAAATTCCCGAATCCTTCCACCATCGTCGGATGCGCCAGAACTGCGTCACGCAATGCAGTGTAGGGTAAGCCTGCGACCATCGTCATTTGAATCGCGCCAAGCATTTCTCCCGCTTCATGCGAAAGGATTGCGCAGCCCAAAACCCGCTCGGTTTTCGAATCGATTACTGCCTTTATCAAACCTCGCGTCTGGCTCGTTGTTTTGGCGCGTGGAATCACACTCGTGGGGAGTTTCGCCACACGAATTTCCATTCCATGCGCGCGAGCTTCGTTCTCGGTTAGGCCGATGCGGGCCAATTCCGGCTCGGTAAAGAGTGTAAATGGAACCAACCGTCCCGAGGTGGTTCGATTGCCGTGTCCGAATACGTTCGCTCTCACGATCCGGTAATCATCGAACGAAACGTGCGTAAATTGAGGTCCTCCATTGACATCACCCAATGCCCAAATCCCCGCAGAGGTCGTCTCCAACCGCTCGTTAACTTTAATATAGCCGCGAGCATCCACCTCCACTCCGGCGGCATTCAGATTTAAGTTTTCCGTGTTTGGCCTGCGCCCGGTGGCGAAAAGCGAATGGGAACCTGCAATACGAATGCTTTCGCCCGTGCAGGAAATAATCACTGCCGCCCCTAGCGGATCAGGTTCGACTTGTTCGATTGAGCAGTTCAGTTGAATTTCGATGCCTTCGTCGCGCAATAT
>JBQCGE010000303.1:0-7688 GCA_051955955.1 Verrucomicrobiota bacterium | reverse complement strand
GTGCCGGACAAGCGCAGCAATTCGCTGCTGGTGACGTGCAATGTCCACTACTTCCCGGAGGTGGTGAAATTGATTAACCAAATGGATGCTCCCACGGCCCAAGTGCTGATCGAGGCCAAGATCGTGGAAGTAGCTGGCGATTTCCGGGACAAGCTCGGTGTGCGGTGGTCTCCGGACGGGAGCCGCAGCTTCGATACAGAAGATCTCGACAACTCGCTGCTGATCAAAAATCGGGTGGATAACAAGGAAGTGTTTTCTGGCAATGCGCTAGCCGATTCCTTGAGGACAGGAGTCTTAAACTCCTCCGTGAACCTGGACATCCTCATTCAATTTTTACGCAAGAATACTGATTCGAAAGTTCTCGCCGAACCGCAATTGAACATCGCGGACAACGAACTTGGGAAACTTTTCGTCGGATCGCAGGTGCCGTTTATCACCGGGAGCTTGAATACTGAATTCGGTGGCAGGAATGACACGTTCCAATATCGCGATGTGGGGATTATTTTGGAAGTCACTCCCCATATCAATGAATCTGAGGAAGTGGCGCTTCGAATCCGCACCGAGTCTTCAAATGTGCGTGCAGGCGAAACACTTTTCGGCGGTGCAATCCTGGATACTCGAAATTTCCGAACGGACTTGCTGGTCAAGAACGGGCAGACGGTAGTGCTGGGCGGAATCCTTCAGCGTGAAATGGTGGATACAGTTCGGAAGGTGCCCGGACTTGGAAGTGTTCCTGGATTAGGCTGGGCTTTCAAAAAGAAAGACAAAGTTGCGCGGGAAGTGGAGCTGCTTGTTTTTCTGAGGACATGGGTGGCCCGTTCTCCTGAAGATGCAGCACGGTTATTGGAGCAGGTAAAAGGGAAAGCGCCGTTGATTCAACAATGGGATGCGGAGAAGGATGACAAATCAGCCCCGCCTCAAAAGAACCTGGAAGAAAACAAAAAAACCAAATGAGTTCAACAGGATGCCGAACTCAGGATGTGCAGCCTATTTAGCACATGTAAGAATCCGAGCGGCGACAGGCGTTTTTACGCCTGCGCAAGTTCAGGGGTAAAAAGAATCGCGGCACTTTCACGCGCGAAGTCGGTGCGGGACGGAATGATTCGAACCAGGGTGGCGATGAGTTTGCCGCCTTGTTTTTTATAGTAAACGATCACTTTCCGCCCGCGATGCAGTGCATCAAAGCCGGTGGTGCGTTCATTGAGAAAAATCGCACCGGTCACGTCCAGGGTGAAAGTGGTCAGGTTAAAATCTTCCGCGAGGCAAAAATTACACCCCTCCTGTTGTTCAATGGTTCCGGAGCGGACCTGGACTTTGCGGTCGATGGGCGAAAACGCAGCCGCCGCGAGGAAGGCAAGGATGAATAGCGCGATTAGTACCCCGATATAGAGCAACATTCCTTCAGACATAATGTTCATGGCAAGCTAGGTTTCAGATTCGAGACAACGTGAGAGAAGCAGGGGTTGTACCCAGACCCTGGATAACGGATAAAATTCTCACTCCCGGCGCACATTGGCTAGTTCGGCCATAATAGCAGAACTGCCAAAGCAAACGCAAATGACACGGCAAAAAGGATTAGCATTTGGACCAGCAGCTTGCGACTGCCCAGAAAGCCGACCAGGAATGTCTTAAAAATGACATTGGCCAGGGCAGCGATGAGAATGAGCCGCCAACCCTGGGGTGCCTTCACCGACCCGGAGTCCACCATTTGGGTGATGCTCAAGGTGATCGCGTCCATGTCGGTCAGGCCGGAAATAATGGAAGCGATGTAGAGGCCCTGCGTTCCGAAATAATCTTTCGCTGCAGCGGTGCCGAGGAGGATCAACGCGTATAAAAACGCAAAAACGAGCGCGGCTTTCATTTGTGAGGGATTGCGAAGCTGCGCGGAAGATTTCTCGCTTTCCTTCGGTCTCCAAATGAGTCCGGAAAGAATGATTAGCCCCACCAGCACAACACCCATGGGCGGGCCAGCGGCGGAGAGAAAATGCGGGGATGTGGCGCCAATGATGATTAGAATGCGGACGAAGACGATAGCTGAAGCGAGCATAATCACCATTGCAGCAGTGCGCGCATAATCGGGATTCTCTTTGGACCTACGCGAGTAACTTACGGTGGTGGCAGTGCTCGAGACGAGGCCCCCTAAAATTCCGCCCGCGAGTATTCCAGCCCGGGACCCGAGAAATTTCTGAATGAGTAACCCGGAGAGACTGATGCCAACGATGAGAACGACCATCAGCCAAATCCGGAAGGGATTGAGCACCTGGTACGGTCCAAATGTGCGATTGGGCAGAATGGGGAGAATCACCAGCGTGATCAGCACAAATTGCATGATCGCCTGGAAATCAGGATCGGCGAGACGGCGCGCGATGGAGTGCATTTGCAGCTTAAAGTGAAGGAGCACGGCCGCTGTTCCTCCCACCGTAACCGCCACGGCCAGTTCTCCCACCGCGAGATAAGCTCCGACGGCGAACATTAACAGCATGGCCACTTCCGTGGTAAGGCCGGGCTTGTCCACTGCGGTCTGTGGTTCCGCCTTTAACTCGCGATAACCGATGGCAATCAGGATTGAGAGGCCGAGCAAACCGCCCGCAATGATCCAGCCGCCGAAACTCTGGGCTAAAAATCCGCTGATGACTCCCGAAAGTGTAACTAACGGAAAGGTGCGAAAGCCCGCCAGTGGGGAACCGGAGCGCTCGCGTTGCAAACCCACGAGCAAACCGAGTCCCAGAGCGATACCCAACCGCAAAAATGAATCGGCAAATTCCATTCCGGAAAAGGTTAATGGAAAACGAGGAAGATTGTCACCTCAGGCTTGCTCGGAATGGGAGAATCGATCCGAAGTTGAATTTCCGAGTGGCTGAGTATCGAACTTTTCAACGATTCGGGATTGATTCGAATAAATTTAATTTGCGATAATTCTAAACTTACAAGGATTTATGAAACCAAGTGACATTCGCCCCGTACTCCTGTTCTTATTTACAGTTACTTTTTCCGTCATAGCTGAGGACGCGAAATCAGTCTTCGCTGACAAAAACCTGGAAACGGCTGTGCGCAAATTTGTTTTTGAAAAGCGCGAAAGTGACAAACCGATCGTTGAAGCAGATGTAGTGAGCCTCTCAGTGGTCCAGGCGGGGAACCGTGGGATCAGCAATCTTGCTGGGATGGAGAAATGTGAAAGCCTGGCGATGTTCGAGGCTCCGAGGAATGACATCAGCGACGTAACGCCCCTGAAAGGGTTGGATCGCCTGCAGTTCCTCAATCTGGGAAAAAATGAGATTGAAACCGTCGATCCATTAGCCAGCGACCTCGCGCTGCAATATCTGGAACTCTCAGCAAATCGGATTCGTGATTTAAGGCCGCTCGCTTCATTGACGAATCTTGCCTCGCTCTATCTATCAACGAATTACATTTCTGATATTTCAGCGCTGACCAATCTCAAAAAGCTCACTTCGCTTTATCTACAGAAAAATCAACTGCGTTCGGTGGAAGGCATTGGAAACCTGCATGGTCTCAACAGCCTGCAATTGAACGATAATGAAATCAGCGATTTAAAACCGCTGACTGGTTTAACAAACCTTTACTATTTGTTCCTCGAAAATAATAAAATTGAGGATTTAACACCGCTGGTTGAGATGTGCGAAGCGGATAAAGAGAAAAGATTTGTGCCGTTCCTGAATCTGTTCCTAAAGGGAAATCCCTTGAGCGAAAAAGCAAAAGGTGAACAAGTCTCGAAACTGAAGGAGCTTGGCGTGCGAGTGAAAAGTATTTAACCGAGGACCTTGGATGCTGCTAATCAAAGTGATTAGCGAACGCCTTGTGGAGCGCTTGGGTCCTGCGGTGCCTGGAAATAGATGATGGTTTCTCCAGGCTTGGCATAACCGAGCTTTTGGCGCGCAAGGCGTTCTACCGTCTTTGGATCTGTTTTGATGCTCGTGATTACAGCCTGGTAATAGGCCTGGGTAGCTTGCTCTGCTTTGATTTGTGTTTCCAGGTCGAGGATTTTTTTTCGCATCCGGGCATTTTTTTGGAATTCGGGCAAATACCAAAGGCCCAAACCCAAGAGGCAGGCAATCACGATTAAGCCAATGACGAGCTGGCTCAAGCGATGCCAAATGCCAAGATCAACGTTCCGCTTCAATTTCTTGTTCTTTAACAAGAGAACCTTGGCGGGGTCAATGAAAAGAGCATCGCATCCGGGGTGATTACAAACAAGCTGATGCCAATGGTGCGCGAGAGAGGACTTGAACCTCCACCCCTTGCGGGACCAGATCCTAAGTCTGGCGCGTCTGCCATTTCGCCACTCGCGCGCTGAGAGGTCCGCTACTTTAGATTATCCTCAGAGAGATGCAAACCCGGAATGCCTGGGAAGAATTGCGGGAACTGATCAAAATACCTGTCGCTCACTGCTCTAGTCCGCACCGCATGAATTTGGTTCCAAGGTTTCGGATGATTGCGGACCGCGTTTCATCCAGACCATCAGGATGCTGATGTCGGCGGGAGAAACTCCGGATATGCGAGAGGCCTGGCCGATTGTCACGGGTCGGATTTTTGCGAGCTTTTGGCGTGCTTCCTTTCGAAGGCTCGGAACGGTAGAGTAATCGAGCCAATCTGGGATTTGCTTCTCTTCCATTGACCGGAATTTTGCGATTTCAGCGTCCTGGCGCTCTACATATCCTGCATACTTAATCGCTATCTCTACTTGCAAAATTTCATCAGACGACAAATGCGCGGTTGAAGGTAAATCAGCGTAACTCACTTCCGGTCGCCTGAGTATTTGGGCAAGAGTGAAATTTCCGGCCCGAGTCTTCCCCAATCGGGAAACTTCGGATTCAATTGCGTCGCGCTTCTGCTTAAATTTGGAGTAGTTCCGTTCAGGTAGAAGCCCAACTTCGTGGCCGATATCGCAGAGACGAAGGTCTGCATTGTCCTGGCGCAATGTAAGGCGGTATTCCGCTCGGGAGGTAAACATCCGGTAAGGTTCGACTGTTCCCTTCGTTACCAAATCATCGATTAATACCCCAATATAGGCCTGATCGCGCCGCAAAATAATTGGTTCCTTGCCCTGCACTTTTCGTGCAGCATTGATTCCAGCCATCAACCCCTGTGCACCCGCTTCTTCGTACCCTGAGGTGCCATTAATCTGCCCGGCACAAAAGAGATTCTCGCAAACCTTGGTTTCCAGGGAGGGTTTGAGCTGGGTGGGAAATGCGAAATCGTATTCCACAGCGTAAGCGGGTCGAAGTATTTCAGCATTCTCACACCCAATGATCGTCCGGACCAGGTCATGTTGCACGTCGATGGGGAGGCATGTGGAAAACCCGTTCACATAAATTTCTTCTGTAGAGATCCCTTCCGGTTCCAGAAAGATCTGGTGTCGATCTTTATCCGGGAACTTCACAATTTTATCTTCGATAGAAGGGCAATATCGCGGGCCCACACCTTCGATCACGCCGGAGTACATGGGAGATTTGTGGAGGTTCTCCCGGATTACACGTGCGGTTTCATCCGTGGTGAAAGTAATATAGCAAGGGAGTTGGCCGTTAATGCGATCCATGATGGAACCCGGCGGGTACTTTCCGTCCGAATGGCCAAAATCCATTGGATTAATCCCAGAATGTTCCACGTGGAACAGATCTTCTTTCCAATAGGTGAAATATGGAGCTGGTTCGTCACCGGGCTGGATCTCCGTTTTCGAAAGATCCAGGGACCGCATATTTAATCTTGGAGGAGTTCCGGTTTTAAGACGACCCAATTCGAGTCCCACCTCTTTAAGCGAGCTGGACAAGTTCATGGCTGCAGCCTCGCCCGACCGCCCGCCACTCTGTTGCGTCTGACCAATATGCATGAGTCCGCGAAGAAACGTGCCGGTAGTGACAATAACAGTTGTGCCGTTGTATCGGACTCCCAAGGTGGTTTCCACGCCGGACACTTTTCCCTGGGTGTGCAATAATTGCGCAGCCTGGCCCTGCTTCACTTCAAGGTTGGCCTGCCGTTCGCAAACCCACTTCAGTCGGAATTGATAGGCTTTCTTATCACATTGGGCCCGAGGCGCCCAGACGCTAGGGCCTTTCTTCGTGTTCAGCATCCTGAACTGAAGGCCGGTCATGTCGGTGGCCTTTCCCATTTCCCCGCCAAGTGCGTCAATTTCCCGGGCAAGGTGGCCTTTGGCAAGGCCGCCAATGGCAGGATTACAGGACATTTGGCCGATGCTATCCAAATTAATGGTGAGCAGAAGGGTTTGGCACCCCATCCGCGCAGAAGCGAGTGCGGCTTCAATACCTGCGTGGCCCGCACCTAAAACGATGACCTCGTATTGCTTCGGATGGACGAACATGGGGTTTGATATATAGCGCGAAAATGAGAAAAGTCGACTTCCGAGGGAACTTTAGTTATTAGGTAGTAACTGTTGTCCAACTGTGAGATGTTCCACGTGGAACAATTTTGTGTCAGAGCACATCCCGATCCTAATGTTTCACGTGGAACAAAAAAAGGCAGTCCGTAGACTGCCTTGGATTAACACCGATTTCTTGTGGCGAACCTACCCCATTATTCCACGGTGATTTTTCGTGGCTTGTTTTCCTCAGCCTTGGGCAGTTCCAGCGTCAGAACGCCATTTTCGATTCGTGCTGTGATTTTTTTCGTATCGATCGCAGGATCGAGTTCAAAGCTGCGCCGGTAATCGCGATCGTATGATTCGCGGTAAACCGGTTGTAATTCGCCGGTTGGAGCGCTTCGCCGGCCGATAATCGTAAGCTCGTTACCCTCCAGCAGGACTTCCAGACCTTCCTTGCTGACGCCAGGCATTTCAGCTTCGAGTGTGTAACCATCCTTATTCTCGAGGATGTTTACCTGGGGTTGCAGCCAACCGCGACTGCTCCGCTGCTGCTGAGGCTGGTTTTCCCGTGTGGGCCGAACCTCGCCTTTATTCGGTTCCTGAGTTGCGATATTGTTCATATTAAGAGTCCTTTCCAAATGATTATTGTTTATTAGCTGGGTTGAATTTCGATCTGCCTTGGCTTTGCTTCGTCAGCCTTTGGCAATGTGACTGTTAGAACGCCATCCTTATAGCTGGCCTTGACCCCATCCGTTTTGACCGCTTTGGGCAGCAAAAGTGAGCGGGTAAACCTGCCAAAGTAACGTTCCTGACGACCTAAGTCTGAATCTCCATACTTTTTCTCCTGACGCCGTTCACCGGATATGGTGATCGTGTTTTCGTGCAAAGAAATGTCTATGTCCTCTTTTTTCATGCCGGGTAGTTCAGCGGTCAGTGTGAGGTTATCCTTATCCTCATACAGGTCGAGCGCCGGAGCCCAGGCGTTGAATGCATCAGCCGAACTGCCATTGGAATCCTCGAATAAACGGTTGATTTCATTGCGCAAGCTGCTTAGTTGGTCGAATCCTGACCAGTTCCAAAGATCAGGCCTTGTGAAACGTGCTAATTTCATATCGAATCCATCCTTTCAATTTCAAAGTTAACACCTCTTGAAAAGCTTTACATATGCCAGCGTACCAACAGCCGTAAATTCCTTAGAATCAATGTGCTGGTATATTGCAGGCTGCCGTATAGCGCCAATGTGACACATATTAAGCGGGCGATGAGTGAGGCAGAATGGCTCATCGCGGGAATGGGTCACAATGACGCGTTGGTGGCCTATTAAATGAACTGGATTGGGCGTCGATATCGGCTG
>JBQCGE010000302.1:0-3863 GCA_051955955.1 Verrucomicrobiota bacterium | reverse complement strand
CGCATGCCGCTGGACTGTTTCATGGAAAAGTACATCCACCTCCAGGAGCACCGAAAAACTGCCATTGATACAAAGAACCAGATGGTCCAGGCCAACTTGCGATTGGTCATTTCCATCGCCAAAAAGTATACCAATCGAGGACTCGGTTTCCTCGACTTGATCCAGGAAGGCAACATGGGCCTGATGAAGGCCGTCGAAAAATTTGAGTATCGCCGCGGTTATAAATTTTCAACTTACGCCACCTGGTGGATTCGCCAGTCCATCACCCGTTCAATAGCGGACCAGGCCCGAACGATTCGCATTCCAGTGCACATGATCGAAACTTTGAACAAGGTGCTTCGTCTGCAGCAACAACTCGTTCAGGACTTTGGGCGCGAGCCAAGCCCGCAGGAAATCGCCGATGAAATGGAAATTCCCGCTGAACGGATTCGCGGCATTCTCAAAATGGCGCAGCAACCCGTCTCTCTCCAGGCCGAAGTCGGCGACGGGGAGGAAACCAACCTGGGCGATTTTATTGAGGACAAATCTGCGGAAGACCCTTCGAACCGAACCGCTTACGGCCTGCTCAAGGCAAAGTTGAGCGACGTGCTGACCAGTCTCAGCGAACGCGAACGCCAGGTCCTGGAATTGCGCTTCGGTTTGAGCGACGGCTATGCACGGACGCTTGAGGAAGTCGGCAAACAGTTCAAAGTCACCCGTGAACGAATTCGCCAGATCGAAGCGAAAGCCCTCAGGAAAATCCGTCACCCAACCCGGCTTCGCCAGCTCCAGGGTTTCCTCGAACAGGAAGGGGTCGATTACCAGGTGCTCAAGGAAATGAAACGCATCCGAATTTAACTGGCGTCCCTATTTAGCTGCCATTTTATCAAGGAGACTGTGGGAATGAATTCGATTGCGCTCGCCCCGCGCAGGTGGAAAAATTTTGCGCAGTGCAGTATCGCAGTCCGAATCAAAAAGCCGTTCGCCGTTTCCTGCGTAATCGCCCGGCAGTAATCAGTTCAATTTTTCTTTTGGCCATGGTGCTTCTGGTGCTCCTCTGGCCATTTTTTTCACCCTACTCCCCCGTTCAACTCAGCGATGCAGAGTCGCAACCCCCTTCAGTCGCTCATTGGTTCGGCACGGATGTGCATGGACGTGACCTCATGACGCGAGTTTTTTATGGCGCGCGTATCAGCTTGTTGGTCGGGATTGTCGGGGCCGCCGTGAGCCTGATCATTGGCGTCCTATGGGGCGCAATTGCGGGGTATGCAGGCGGGCGCTGGGATGAATTGATGATGCGTTTTGTGGATGTGCTCTACTCGCTTCCCTCAATCATTTTCGTCATCGTCCTGATCACGGCTTTGGAAACAACCTTCAAAGGCTGGCTCACCCGGCATTTCTCGCCCACTATCGTGGATCTTGCGCGAATGCTCTTTCTTTTTGCAGGGCTTGGAGCGGTCTCATGGCTCACCATGGCGCGAATTGTTCGCGGCCAGGTGCTCAGCCTCAAAACCAGGAACTTTGTCGAGGCCAGCCGTGCGCTCGGTGCGAGTGAATGGCATATTATTCTCCGCCACATTCTTCCGAACCTCGCCGGGATCATCATCGTCTACGTGACGCTCACGGTCCCTTCCATTATCCTGTACGAATCTTTCCTGAGCTATCTCGGCCTCGGCATTCAACCGCCTCAGGCCAGCCTCGGCTCTCTCATCGCCGAAGGCGCTTCGCAAATCAATCCACTCCGGATTTATTGGTGGATGCTGCTTTTTCCCGCCCTCACGCTTGCAACCACTTTACTCACCTTAAACTTTGCCGGGGACGGTTTGCGCGATGCGTTCGACCCGCGCGCGGGCCACGAGTAGGTAAATCCAGGCGATTACTCAGTCAGCTTGTTCGACTTGCCTGCCTTTTTCGAAGGCGTCAGTTTGCCACGCGAAGCCGGAGTCATAAATTCCTCCGTTACTTTTTTCGCATAGTACGGAATGGATCGGCCTTTCTCGCGAGCTTCCTGTTCCTTGCGCGCTTCTCTATATGCTTTGTTGCTCCTCGCTTTCATGCAGCTCATTCCTTCCGTCTCAAATATTCTCCTGCCGAACAGAACGTTTTACAATCCTCCCAAATTCCGATTCGCGCATCAGAGCAAAAATAAAACGGCCAGTCCACTCAGGAACTGGCCGTTTTTGTGCGTCGAGATATCTAAATTAAAGAGCCGTTTTCAATTCAAAGGTCGGGTTCACTTCAACGTGAAATTCCTTAAAGCGAACTTCCAGGGGCCCGCCGGAATGCAATTGCAAGCCGATCACCCCGTGAGTCGCGCCCTGCTCATCCACCAGGTCGACGCATTGTTTACCGTTGATTGCGGTCTTGATCTTATGCCCAACCGCTACGATTTCGTACGTGTTCCATTCGTCCGGCTTAACATATTGCTCGCCTGATCTGTCGGAAAGAATTCCCCTCCCCTGCTCTTCGTAAAGCTTACCCCACCAACCCGCGCCCGCATCTGCCTGGTAACCGCGCATTTCGCCGTCTGGCAGTGGTTCACTCCGAAATTGAATCCCGCTGTTTTCCTTATTTGGGGTCAGCTTCATTTTGCAAATCAAACGAAAATCACCAAACACCAATTGGCTCTTGAGGAATTCATTGTGGCTCAAGCCCGCTTTGCTCGTTCCCACAATCTCGCCGTTTTCAACCCGCCAAAGATCCGTATTCCCATCCCATCCGGCGAGTTCATGGGAATTGAAGAAATACGCAATCGTCTCCTCGGTCGCCATCAATGGCACCTGCCCGGGGCGGCTTAGATAGTAGAGCAAGTCCCGAACTTCCTGGTCGCTCAACTGGGCGAGCAGTCCTTCGGGCATCATCGAGATTTCACTCACTCGAACCGATTCAATATCGCTTTTCGGTAAAACAATCGTTTCCCCCGGCGAAGCGACTGTGAGCGAATTCGCCTCGTCCTTTTTCACGATGCCGGTGATCACGCGGTCATCCTTCATCGTGATAGTTGAGCTTCGATAATCGTTCGGAATGACCGCGTTCGGATCCAAAATATTCTCCAACAAATATTGCAAATCGGAGCGATTTGAACCGGTGATATCCGGGCCAACTTTGCCGCCCACATCATAGAGCGTATGGCATTGCTGGCAGGTGCGTGCAAAAACCGCCCTCCCGCGAACCGCGTCGCCCGGCGTGGAACCACCCGCCCAATAAAGTTTGGTGTACCGTTCGATTTCTTGCTTTTTATCCGCTGAAGCCTCACGAAATGCGCCCCACACCTTTTCAATTTCGCTGTCTAAATCTGATGATTTCAAATTCCGGAGTTGGCGAACGATTTCCGCCGTGAGATCTTTCTTTGCAACTTCTCCACTGGCGACCGCCTTTAACAAAGGCTTCGCATAGTTCACGCGCGAGGTCAGTGTATTGAGCGCATCCCGCTTTTCCGTCCCATTGAGTTCCGGATAAATTTTGAGGATTTCCTGCGCCGTGGCAGAATCATCAAATCGCGCGAGACCACGAATTGCCTGGTCCCGCAAGCCAGGGTCCTTCAGCAAGGATTGAAGTAGTTTCGGCAGCTCTGGATCACGCGTGGTAAGCAGCGAATCGAGCGCGGCTCGCCGGGTATTTGAGTCCGCGTTTTTATCCTGCACCACTTGGCTAAGCTGGCCGAGCGCCTCCTTGCTGCCAAAGGTAAGCGCAAGGCTTTGCGCCAGTAGCCGAACTTGTTGGTCGTTTGAATTGGCCAGCTTTTTCTCGACGCTGCGCCAGCCGTCCGGCATGGGCACCTGTCGTGTTTGGTTTTTTTCATAATATATTACGTTTTGGATATAGAGTTTTAATTTTGGATAGGAGGTTGTTATGGGCACCAGCCACACCCCCGACAACCCCGC
>JBQCGE010000301.1:0-3714 GCA_051955955.1 Verrucomicrobiota bacterium | reverse complement strand
TCCAAGACGGTCATGAGCGGCCCGGCAGCGCGAGCTTACTTTTTGGTGTAAACCTCAGCGCCTTGCTGGACGAACTCCTGGCTTTTTTCGGCCATCCCTTCCTGAAGCGCGGAGTTTTCATCGAGCCCCTTTTCGCGGGCGTATTTGCGAACGTCCTCGGTGATCTTCATTGAGCAGAAATGCGGGCCGCACATGCTGCAGAAGTGGGCGGACTTGGCCCCTTCCTGCGGGAGTGTTTCATCGTGGAACTCGCGCGCGCGGTCGGGATCCAGGCTGAGGTTGAACTGGTCTTCCCAGCGGAATTCGAAGCGCGCCTTGCTCAAGGCATTGTCGCGGAGTTGCGCGCCGGGATGGCCTTTGGCGAGGTCGGCAGCATGGGCGGCGATCTTGTAAGTGATGACCCCTTCCTTCACGTCGTCCTTGTCCGGCAGACCCAAGTGTTCCTTGGGAGTAACGTAGCAAAGCATGGCGCAGCCGAACCAGCCAATCATCGCGGCCCCAATGCCGCTGGTGATGTGATCGTAACCGGGCGCAACATCGGTCGTGAGGGGCCCGAGAGTATAGAACGGAGCTTCATCACAATATTTGAGCTGAAGGTCCATGTTCTCCTTGATCAGGTGCATAGGGACGTGGCCCGGGCCTTCAATCATGGTTTGGACATCATGCTTCCATGCAATCTTTGTAAGCTCACCCAACGTTTCGAGTTCGGCGAATTGCGCCTCGTCATTGGCGTCCGCAACCGCCCCGGGACGCAATCCATCCCCGAGGCTGAAGCTGACGTCGTATGCTTTCATGATCTCGCAGATTTCCTCGAAATGGGTGTAGAGGAAATTTTCCTGATGATGCGCGAGGCACCATTTGGCAAGGATGGAACCGCCGCGACTGACAATGCCGCACATCCGGCGAGCAGTGAGTGGGACGTAGCGGAGGAGCACGCCCGCGTGGATCGTAAAGTAGTCGACCCCCTGCTCTGCCTGTTCAATCAACGTGTCGCGATAAATTTCCCAGGTCAGTTCCTCCGCCCGGCCATTCACTTTTTCGAGCGCCTGGTAAATGGGAACCGTGCCGATGGGGACGGGCGAGTTGCGGATGATCCATTCGCGCGTTTCGTGGATGTTCTTGCCGGTGGATAGATCCATGACGGTGTCCGCGCCCCATTTGGTGGCCCAACGCATCTTTTCCACTTCCTCATCAATGCTGGAGGCGATGGCGGAATTGCCAATATTCGCGTTTATCTTTACGAGGAAATTGCGGCCAATGATCATCGGCTCAGTTTCCGGGTGATTAATATTGGCGGGGATGATCGCGCGGCCGGCAGCGACTTCATCACGAACGAATTCCGGGGTAATCAGATTGGGAACACGCGCCCCCCAGGATTGGCCGGGATGCTGATGCTCGATCAAGTTGGTAAAACCGGACTGGGCCGAAGGGCCGGGGCCAAATTTCTTATCGGAAGGTCTGTGGGCCGCCTCGAACGCCGCCATGCGACCGAGGTTTTCCCGGATCGCGATGTATTCCATTTCCGGGGTGATGATTCCCTGCCGGGCATAATGGAGTTGGGTGACGTTTTTGCCGGGAGCGGCGCGAAGCGGTTTCCGCTTCAGACCCGGGAAGAATTCGAGGCGGCCGAGCTTCTCGGAGCGCGCCGCGGAGTCCATCACCTTGGCGGAGATGTAACCGTTATCCTCCGGGCGAACGGAGCGGCCTTCGTATTCGACCACGTCCTTGCGATTCAGAATCCATGACCGACGGAGGGCGGGGAGACCTTCGCGAGGGTCACATTTGATTTCCGGGTCGCTCCAGGGACCGCTCGTATCATAAACGCGGACAGGATCATTCTCTTCAAACTCGCCATTGAACGATTTGGTGCGATTCAGGGTGATTTCGCGGAAAGGGACGCGAAGGGCTGGATTCAGCCTCCCCTGGACATACACCTTGCGTGAAGCGGGAAAAGCATCGGAGCTTTTCGGTTCGAAAGAGTCTCTGGGCGCAATCATAAGCAACAATCAAAAGGCGCCAGGAAAAAGCTGAAGAGGGAGCGATCCCTTCGCCAGCATTACCTGGAGCAGGTTCAACGGGTCTCCCACGCACCACTGCGGGACTCTCAGCCTTTCTGGTTGGCTCCCCTGCAACGGCAAGAATGGAACGATTACGGGCCAGTGTCAAGGTAGGCATGCAATCTGGAATTCCGCAGATTTTTTTAGGCGGAATGTGTGGAATTACAGGGCTTTTTTGCGGGTTCAGGTGGAATATTCCGGAATGGCTTCGGTGGGTCGGGAGGGTTTTCGAGTACGCCACAATCCAAATGCCAAAACAAAGACCTTCAGTTCTCAAAAGAGCCACGAACAGCCGGTAGATTACAAACAGTTGGGATCCCGAGGACCGAAGCCCTACCGGCGAATTTTTTTTGTGGAATATGTGGAATTACGGGGCTTTTTGCAGGGTTAAGGTGGAATATTCCGGAATGGGAGTGGGAGAGCGCGGATTGTGTACCTCGTCTGCCGCATGGCATGGTGCAGCAGACGAGATGGACAGTTTTATCCCGCAACTTCCCCGGTACAGTTTTCCGGTGTGTTTTAGGTTTTCAAAGAACAAGACATTCCAGCCACCGCGATGCTTCCGCTCTGGAACAAAAGCCCGGCAAGAACACTTCAATGGTGGAGAAGGTAGGAGTGGACGGCTGAAAAGGCAACATTAAAAGTGAACTCACGCACGGGTGCGGGCAGCGAAAGGTGGTGTGAGGTTAAGAAAGTTGAGGGATGAATTTTGCGCAGCGAGCTTTGATGAGGTCGACCAGGGCTGGATCCATGTAGCTGTAGTTATCGGGTATGTTGAGGACAACGACGCGCTTTCCGCCGAGGTATTTACGAAATTTGGTGGTGAGTTTGGTGCGATGGCTTTTTTCCATAACACAGATCAAATCAGCCCACTGAACCTGCTCGGGTGACAACGGGACGATGGCGTTGTGGTTTAATCCCGCGGAGTCGACTTCAATCTCCGGGTGGGTGGCACAAACGGCTTCGGCAGTTGGGCTTCTGAGCTTGTTCTGAGAGCAGATAAATAGAATTCGACGAGGCATTTAAGAAAGGGGTTAGCTAACGCGACGCGAGTAGCTGCGGATGCAGTTCGGCAATTTTGTTAATATCCACGCTACTCATCTGGAACTTTACCATTTTAGTTTTGAGTCACAGGGTTATAGTAAACCACGCGATTGAGCATTGCTCGCTGTGTCCATCACCATTCCAATTAGCCATTTCACTGGACTGCCAGTGCACCGAGTAATGCACAGGCCGTGAATAATGTAGCGGTGACAGCGAAAACTCGACGCTCCGTCCGCCATGACCAAATACACCAAACCATGGCTGCCAGCGCGAGTGACCGGTAAACAATCTCAAGTCGGGATAAAATGACAAACAGCTCTGGCCTGACTGACGCTGGAATTTCATGGTAGTGTTCTCTTAAAATTCCCCAATGCAGGTGTCCATAAACCCGCCACAAGAACAGAGATGCGATCGCAAATAGAGTGCTTGCAATCGCTCTGGCTGGAATCCTACTCATAGCCAAAATCCGGCCTCCGGCGAAGTGATGGGATTCGATTCAGTATGGTCTCATCTTCAAAGCGGCATTGGATGCGAGCGTGGCCATCCTCGGTCTGATAAAGGATGATGCCGGAGTGGGGTGGGTCTTTGTCGGGCATGGAGGGCTAATCGCCGG
>JBQCGE010000300.1:0-4123 GCA_051955955.1 Verrucomicrobiota bacterium | reverse complement strand
AACTCGGCACTGGCACTCCGCCACTCACGCGGACCAATACAATCGTTCAGGATATTGTCACTCAGGGGGGCACAAACTCTGTCCCAGACAGATCGGAAACGAACGGCGACACCGAGCCGAAGTAGCTGAGATTTCTGCCTCGTACGAAATTTCGCGCAGCACTTAGAATTCCTGCGAGCAAAGACTTTTGTTTTTGGGCTTCATAACCTGCTCCGCGGAAATGCATTGACATGGTGTAAATTGCGCTTGCATAAAGGTTTTAATGAAGCGCATCCCTCGTTCCTGGAAATTCGGCATCTGTTGTATTTATGCGTTCATGCTTACCGTGCCCAATGGGCTTGTACAGGCTAATTTACTAACTAGCAAGTCATCGGATAAAATAACGCTCCTGGAAAATAGCGCGCCTTCAATCTCCACTTTAGAGCCTCTAAGCAGCCAACAACTCGCTTCTCCGACAAACTTGCACAGAGTGGTTGATGCCATGGATGCAGATGGATCGATTTCATCTGTTGATCTCTATTACAAACCGTATTTTGGTTCACAAGTGTTCCTGGGGCAGATTGTTCCTCCGGGAACATCTTTAGATGTAACGAATTTCAGTGGCATTGATGGAACATTGACAGCGATAGCGACCGACAATTTGGGTGCAACGAGCAGTACTAGTGTCCAACTCTCGTTATTGGGGGTTGAAGGAGACGATTTTCGCCGACCTTACGTAGTTTCTGGCGCGAATGCGATCAGCTTTGCAAATAATTCCAAAGCAACCCGTCAACCACGTGAAACCATTCGACTGCAGTCCGGTTTGTATAAGAGCGTTTGGTGGAAATGGACCGCTCCAATTTCAGGGCTCGTCACGGTTTCAACTGAGGGGAGTTCGTTTGATACGGTTACTGGAGGTTTCTGATGAGCAAAGGTTTCCCTTTGCGAGTGCATTCGTCTATAATGATGATTCAAGTTCTGCTCCAAGCAGTCTGGTGAAATTTGGCGCAACAGAAGGCGATTCTTTTTATTTTATGGTTGCCGGAGCCACGACGAATGACTTTGGTGACATTGTGCTGCGCGTGAATCAACATGCAATTGGCAACAGCACCAACACGCCGCCCGCAAATGATATTCTTGCGCAGGCGGAAACGATTGAAGGAAGCGAGGTCAGTTTAATCACATCGAATGCCGGCGCGACTCTTGAACCGGGTGAACCACTTGCAATTGGCAAAACACTGTGGTGGAGATGGAGGAGTCCGGACAATGGGCGAGTTTTGATCACAACTGAAGGCAGTGATTTCGACACGATTCTGAGCGTTTTCGCAGATTCCGATCTCGTTTCCCAGTTAACTCTTCTCCGTCGCAATGACGATGTAATTGGACTCACAAGTGATATTAGGATCAATTGCACATCGAACACTGTATATCTGATCAGCGTCGGCGGTTCTTATGGGGATGAAGGTCGAGTCAAACTTTCCTTAAAATTCACGCCTGGTGTTGAGGTGCCCCCCGCAAACGATAACTTCGAAAATCGCACCAAAGTCACCGGAGATTTTCTTTTCCTGCGTGCCAGGAATACCTTTGCCACTATCGAACCTGGGGAGCCTCAACTTAATTTTCCTTCGATAAATAAAAGTATATGGTGGGAGTGGACTGCACCCAAAAGCGGGTGGGTGACAATCACCAGTCGGTTCATCTCTAAAAACGTACCCCCGGTGTTTATCGATATACCAATCGGTGTATTTAAGGGAACGAACGTCGATGCCTTAGAAGTTTTCGCTCCGGGCAACTATGTGCGAACCTATTCCGACCAAAAATCGGCAGCCCATTTTTTTGCGACAGCGGGGGAGAAATATCAGATATTGTCCTCTGCATTGGGGATAGTATCGGATGATGAGCAACTGATTATTAATCAACTCACTCCGGCTTTTGATTTATTGCTCGAAAATACTGCGGTCGGTCCAGATGAGTTTTCGTTCGACGTAAATGCCGATACTGAGAAGCTCTATATCGAAACTTCGACCAATCTTGTGGACTGGAGTGCGATTGGTGTTTATGACCTCACCAATTCTACAAATCGCATCAGTATTCCCCGACGTACAAATGCTGCGGAATTTTTCCGCGCCTACTCGGTTCAATAGTTCGATAAGGTGAATCTTGGAACTGATCCGATCAGACTCTATTTGGGAATTTCGGTTTTAGGACGGTAGCCAGCTGACAGAATCGCGTCGTGAATCGCTGGGATATCTGTCTTGGTGGTGTCGTAGGTTACCGTCGCGGTTGCATCGTTTAGGTCCACCTTCACGTCTTTGATTCCGCTCATCGATTTCAATCCACGGGTAAGTGTCTTAACGCATTTCTCACAGGTCATTCCATCAATGCCGATGGTGTGAGTCTCCCAAAGGTCAACAACTTCCTGTCCGTTATCAATGTTGTACCGCTGCATAAATCTCCTTTGGTTGTAACATCGCACTCAAGCTACAGGTGGGCAACCGCGATTCAAGCCGCAGCGATTTTATTAGGTTTTGCCAACTACCACTTGCAAAGGAATACGGGCCATCATTTGTTCATCGATCAACACATCAATCGAATAAAGCCCCGCCTGCTCGAATTTGATTTGCTGTAGATTGAAAATGAGGTTTCGCGAGTAGAAATAGACATTCTCCGGCAGCTTCACCTGCAACTCCGGTTCAATCTGGGGCAGTATGTTCCGCCCATCTTCATTGATCATTCGCAATTTGAGGCGATGTGTTCCTTCGTCGGAATCGCGGAACACCAAACGCAAGGCAATCGAACATTGCGGATGGGTGGATGGGAGCGCTGGCGAAATAATCGTATCGAAAGTGCCGAGGATACAAAGCTTTCCCTTGTAATCGGCTGCTGAATCGCACAGTACCGCTGCTTGTATTTCCATAAATTTTTCCGGGAAATGAGCGTATGCCTTCGACGATTTTACTCAAGGTGCAAGTAGGGTCGGGGTTTTTCCTGATGAGGTGCGCGGAAAAGGTTTCTGGCCTGAATACTGGTCTCCCCTCATTGTTCCGCCTGGCCGGCCAAACTAGACTCGGAACCGTAAATGGGAAAGGAAAATGGAATGAATAAATTGCGAACATTGGGGAGTATGGTTTTGTGCGTGATGGCACTTTTCTGGGCTGGTTGCGCGGGCGGGCCCAACGAAAAAAGCACTGGGGAAATGATTGATGATGCAGCCATTCACACCAAAGTTACGGCCGCATTAATCAACGATCCAGTTGTCTCCACCCGCTCGATCGATGTGGACGTAAACCGCGGGAATGTCACGCTGAGTGGCGCGGTGAATGGCGAAGTGGTGAAGAAAAAAGCCGAGGACATTGTGCGTGGAATTGAAGGCGTTCGCTCGGTGAAAAATAATCTGATTGTCCGGGAGTAAACATTATCAACCTGCTTTTAACAAATCCTGCCATGCTGAAATTCAACAAAAACACCGAGCCAGCCACTTTTAGCATCACCGCGGGACGCACGGGTTTTAACGGTTCAGACGCGAAATGGCGTCTGAAAGCAATTCCGATCTCGCGTTCGATTTCGCGAGACCAGGAATACAGGGAGTAAGGGAACACCAGCGCACCGGAGCGGATTTAAACCTGCTTCGGCGCGTTGTTTTTTGATCGAAAGGCTTCGGTATTCCTGTTCCGAGCCGCTGACGGCTGCCGCGGGAATGCGCGGTTCTTCTGCATTTTCACTGGAATTGCGCTAGACAGAAATTTTGCGTTCTTTAATTTCCATTCCCACATGGCTGAAACGCCTAATCCAATCCAGAATAAAGCTGCCGAGCCTCCGCAACTTTCGCGCGGAAAAATCTTTTTCCGGCGACTATTCAGTTCGGTAATTCTGTGGACGATAGTGCTGCTCGCGATTTTTTCGAGCAACCGGGTCGTTTCGAATTATTTTTTCCTGCTGATCATGTTCCTGATATCAGCAACGGGTTCGATTGAATTTTACGATCTTGCGAAAAAAATAGGCCTGGCATGCTTCAAGGGCTGGGGGATTTTTGGCTCTCTCCTTCTTACTACCAGCACGTTCGTTTACTTGAGCGGAATTGCGGGGCACAATGTGGCTCCCGCGGAAGCCAACGATTTTGAAACAAGCTTTTTGATCCTGTTCG
>JBQCGE010000299.1:0-5067 GCA_051955955.1 Verrucomicrobiota bacterium | reverse complement strand
CCTGCTGAATGTAATGCTGGGCGAGAACATGAGTTCGCGTTTGTTCCAAACTATTCGCGAGGATAACGGACTGGCCTATTCGATTTTCAGTTCACTCGGATTTTTTGATGATGTCGGCATTCTCAATATCTCAGCCGGGCTCGATACCGATAAACTGGAGAAGACGCTCAAGCTCATCATGACCGAGCTGGCGGTCTTCACTACAAATCTTCCCGGCACCGGTGAATTACGCCGCGCGCGTGATTATGTTTTTGGCCAGCTTGATCTCAGCCTCGAGAACACCGAAAACCAGATGACCTGGCTGGGCGAACAGTTCCTGGGCTACGGCAAAATTGTTTCACCCGAGGAGGTGAAGAAAAATCTCTCCGAGATTACCCCGAGCGAAATTCGTTCCATTGCCCGTGAATTCTTCCGCCCGGAGCGAATCAGCCTGGCGCTGGTGAGCCCCTTGAAACAAGCCCGAGGTTTGGAAAGAATTCTCGGCAACGTTTGCGTCTGATGCGCCCCAAAATCGAGGAAGTTGAGAGCACTCTCACGCCAGAAAGCCTGGTGCAACGCCTCGAACATGCCCCTGGGGTGGTGCTGTTGCGCAGCGCTTATTTCGAAACACCCCAGGCCCGCTATTCTTTCGTCGCGGCGAATCCTTTCCTTATTTTCCGCTCCCGTGGCTCGCATGCGGAAGTCACCTCAGGCGGGCGGCGAAAGGATTATTTCGGCAACCCATGGCACCTGCTCGATTCCTTGATGACGCGCTATGAATTGCTCGATGAACTCGACCTCCCATTTCCTTTGGGAGGTTGTTTCGGTTTTTGGGGCTATGACCTGAAAAATTTTGTCGAACCGAAGCTCGGTTGCAATGCGGTGAATGACCTTGAGCTGCCCGATTGCCACGTCGGTTTTTACAGCAGCCTTGTCGTTTTCGATCATATCCTCCGGCGTACCTGGATTATTTCCACCGGGCTCGACGCAGAGGGGAATCGCAGCGAGTGCAAGGCTTACGATGAGCTTGAATTCTGGCAGATGAGACTGGAAGGCGATGCACGCGAACCTGCGATTGCGGACGTAATTACCACTGACCTTCGCAGTAATTTGCGCCGGGAGGATTTCCTCCGAATGATCGCCGCCGCGCAACGCTATATTCGCGCGGGCGATATTTACCAGGTGAATCTCTCGCATCGGCTTGAAACCGAGTGGCGGGGCTCCGGTTGGGATTTGTTTCTCCGTTTGAAGCAGGCCTCCCCTGCCCCGTTTGCTGCCTATCTCGATTGTGGTGATTTCCAGCTCGCCTCAAGTTCGCCGGAGATGTTCCTGAAGATGAGCGGCTCACAAATTCGCACCCGCCCGATCAAGGGAACTCGCCCGCGCAGTGGTGAAGCGACTCGCGATGCGCAGCTCAGTTACGAATTGCAAACCAGCGCCAAAGAAACGGCCGAGCTGCGGATGATCACCGACCTTTTGCGCAATGATCTCGGACGCGTGTGTGAATTTGGCTCGATTCATGTTCCGGATTTGTTGCGATTGGAAAAATATCCGCACGTGCAGCACCTCGTTTCCACCGTGGAGGGTATGCTTCGCCCCGATGTGACGCACTTCAGCGCATTCTCCGGCGCCTTCCCCGGCGGCAGCATTACCGGCGCGCCAAAAATTCGCGCGATGCAGATCATTGACGAACTGGAGCCAGTCTCGCGCGGCGTCTACACCGGGGCTCTCGGTTATCTCGGTTTCAATCGCGAAAGCCAGCTCGCGATCACGATTCGCACTGCGGTCTGCCGCAATCAAACGGCATGGTTCAACGTCGGTGCGGGAATTGTGGCCGACTCCGATCCTCAAGCTGAATGGGAAGAAACCCTTGCCAAGGGAAAAGGGTTTACCGAAGCCACACACGCCCCCGCCGCATTGCCGGTGAAAGCGGGTTGAGCTTGCACCACAATCGTTTTGCCCGGCGGGGTTGTGTTCGTGCCGCTGTTCCAGATCACGCTGAAGAAGAAAACCACCAGCATCAGCGAGCAACAAATCACCTTTCCCAACGCCCCAATAAAAAAGCCAATCATTGCCCCCGCTCCGGCCCGCGCCGATTCCTTCCATTCGCGCCCGCCCAACATTTCAAACAGGAATGCGCCAATCACCGGCCCAAGAATCAGCCCAGGCAACGAAAAGAATAGACCGACGACCGCCCCAATCATTGCTCCTGTAATTCCGCGCCAACTCGCCCCCATCTTTTTCGCCCCAAGGGTGCTCGCAAGGAAATCGACGATCATCGAAAGCAACGCGAGAAAAAGAAGCAGACCGAGCGCGACATAGCTGACGCTGTGTTCGCGAAAAATAATTTTGTGCACCACCGCAGCAACAAACATCAGTGGCGCGCCCGGTATTCCAGGCAAAACGCTTCCGGCAAGGCCGATCAACATGACCACTCCGGCAACCACCAGGCCAATCCACTCCGGCATTGACATGAGTAAACCATAGCTGGATTTGCCAAAATACCAAAACGGCCGGGGATAATAAAAACGCCGCACCGAAGTGCGGCGTTTCTGATTCACAAACTCTGCCGGGTTTCTTACCGCTTGATCAAACGGAAGAACCCTGCCTTCCCGCTGGTCTGAACGGTTGCGGTGCTCGAACCTGTCGTGTTCGCCACGTCTGTCCAGGTTGGATTTGTCAGGCTACTGGCCTCCTGCAAGGTGATACCCGCTCCTCCGGTCCAGTTCAGGGTCAACTGGCTACCGCTGCGGCTCACGGTCACGCTTCCCGGGTCACTCGATCCACCGTCGACAACTGCCTTGGTCAAATCTTCCCCCGCCTGGCCGTGAGCGTAAATACTCGCGATTTCCTGCGGAGTGAGTGCGCGCCGCCAAATGCCAAGGTCATCCACGTTCAAATCGGTGAATGCCGAGCCGTAATTACCCGTTCCATCCTGGCCAATATTGGTCGCCTGGCCAGTGGGTGTGCTTAGATCATTCAGATTCCCTGCAACTGGTCGGGAATCAACCTTCGCTCCATCCACATAGGTTGCGGCGTTCCCCTGTCGATCGAAGGAGATGGTGATTAAGTGCCAGTTCGTATCGCTCAGGATTCCAGGAGGTCCATCATAATCCTTCCGGCCGCCAGGTGCTCCAGCTACGTTCCATTGAAGATGCCCGTCATCATCCGTGGCGATGACGTACCCCTGGTTACTGCCGGAATTCCAATCCTTGTTGCCGACGAACGAAGCATCGCCGCTCCATTCCTTCATCAATGCCCAGAACGAGATCGTGAAGTCGGTTCCAACGCCAAAATTCAGATCTTCAGGCGCGCCCAGTGTGATGTAATCGGCACCCGAAGGAATGTGCGCGGAGGATCCAATAATACCCTGCCCGAAATCCGAGGCACCCATCGCCGTAGCGTTGTTTGTCCGACCGCTGGAATCATCCAGTGAGTTATCAAATTTCAGGTGCACCACCAGATCCTGGGTGATTGAGCCGGAGAAGACCTCAATCTTGGCGGGATCGCTCGTCACGCTCCCACCAGCGTTGCTGATGGTCACGGTATAAATCCCGGAATTCGCCGTGCTCGCATTGTTAATCGTGTAGGTGGAACTGGTCGCTCCGGATAGGTTATTGTCGTCCAATTTCCACTGGTAGCTCAGGTTTCCAGAACCTTCCGCAATCACGGACAAGGTCACTGATGATCCAGCCGAGACCAAGGTACTTTGCGGCTGGTTTTTAATCGTGGGAGGAAGCGTCTGCTCAATGCTATAAAGACCCACATCATCCACACCGAAGTACCAGCTGCCCGTTCCCGCTTGCATGAAGCGGAGGCGAACATGCGCCTGGTTGTCGGCCAATGGCAGCCGGAATAATTCTACGCGCTTGCTCTCCATTTGGTCATCATCAATTCGTGCGCTGATGTATGGCCCAACTTCGCTCCAGCGGTTCGATGCCACTCCCACGTAAGTTCCGTAAGACGTGCCATAAGCTGCGTCATCATGCACCAGGCTCAACGTTGCATAACCATCCACGGTTCCATCCTCCTTGGTGATTACGTCAGGTGTATCGATCATGTAAACTACCGGCTGCCAGGTTGCGCCCTGGTCGATCGAATACTCAACCGAACCAATGTTGTCCTGATTCTGCGCATACATGCTGTGGTACGAGAGATAAATATTCGTCCTGCCGGTCAGATTGACATCGGGCGAGAACAACACCTGCACCTGCGAACCTCCGCGCCGGTCCGATTCCGCATAAACGAAATTCGAGCTGACCAGAGTTGAGAGCAATTGGCCATTCACGATAATCGGTGGGAATTGCAACCGGCTGCTATCAGCTCCAAACACAGTTTTGAATGTCTCCAGGTTCAGCACCACCCAGTCCAGGTAGGCATCGGAATTTGCGTCGGCCAGATCGTAGCTGCCGCTCGCATTTTCGGTATTGTTCGTTACCGACCAGCCATTCGGCAGAGAACCTTCCGGAGTCGAATCGAAAGTTTCGAGCCAGACCGGCGCAGGCAGCGTCACCGATTTGAAATCCGCAACGGTAAAGCTCCAGGTGTTCGTTTTCGCGCCGGCCACGCTGTCCACGTATCGCACCGAAGCGGTATGTTCCGATCTCGGCAACAAGGCCGTCGTAATCGGGTTGGAAATGGTCAACTGGGTTCCATTCTTCGAAGCCACAGCCGAAAGATCCGCGCCATCGAGGCTGAGTTTGACACTCGACGGATCGATGGTGGTGCTCCCCTGGTCAATCACCGCCGTCAAAACGGGCAATGGACTTGCCGCGGTATCTCCAGCTGCGGGAATGGTCGATGCAATGAACGATGGCGCGGATGGAATCGTTTGAGGCAATCCAGCCGCCGTTGGTGTACCAAGCGCTGCCATATTCGCCGAAGTGAGGGCCTGATCATAGAGTTGGATGCTGTTGACGTAACCGACTGCCGTGTCCCCATCATTATCAGTGAAAAGTCCAGCCACCCCAGCCGGCTGCAACGCAAAACGGCCATCGACTCCATCGGCGTCTTGTGTGCCAACCAGCACACCATTGATGTATTTCCGGATTTGATTATTCGCCCCATCCACCACGACACCGATTCGGT
>JBQCGE010000298.1:0-7073 GCA_051955955.1 Verrucomicrobiota bacterium | reverse complement strand
GAATAACCGCCCGGCTGAACTGAAATCTCCGCTCCTGCCAACAATCGGTATGCCCTGGAACTCGAACCGCTGCTGTTTAATGTTTCCGTCCTGATCGTTAGCCGGAGTTGTCTCAATTGTTGGCGTATTCCAAGCAGCCTTAAAAGTTTGCTCCTCTGGAAAACGTTTCCGGATATGAACGCTATCAATGACCGTTCCTGTCTCGTCTACAGCTTGCACGAATGTTTCTTCCCCTTGCACCTCCACCTTCAAAAAATTAAATGTGGATTTATAAAAGACCGTATCCGGATGCGCCGCATATAGGTGGTATAATCTTGCCCCGCCACCCCCACTTACGAAGCTGGTGGTGCCGCCGCGTGGCGTGAACCGTTCATAATTGTGATCGTGGCCGTTGAAAATGATTTGCACTCCATACTGTTGTGCGAGCCTGGCCACGCTAAGTTCCATTTCAACGGAATCCAATACGCCGTTTGAATTATAGTCATCGAGTTGCCCATGGATCGATGAACTCCGCCAGGTGTGGTGAAAGAACAGGAATTTCCAGGGCTTCTGGCTCGCCGCCAAGTCCTGCTCCAGCCAATTATATTCCGCGCTGCCTGGCGAATAATCCACTCCTGCCTGGTGATCGAGCCAAAGCGCAACAAAATGAACCTCTCCATGATCAAAAGAATACCAATGTTCCGTTCCCGTTACATTATTGGTCGGCAAATACATCGATTCCATGAGCGACTTGAGATCCCCATAATTATCATGGTTGCCCCAGGCAAAAAACATTGGCGTCTGCTCAATTTGTTCCTGGTAAATCCCGAAATAACGAAAATCCGCCGCGAAATTTGAGTAGCCGAAATAAACGACATCGCCCACGTGAAAAACCAGGTCTTCATCCCACGCTTCCATCATAGGGGCAATTGCCAGTTGTTGCGGCGTCGCCCATCCTGAATCTCCAATCACCTCAAATTTTACATCTCCTGATGGTTTAAACGTCTTAAAGGTTCGCCACTCGGAGAACGCTTTCGTTCCGGAGTAATCCGCTCCCACTCGATAGTAGTACACTGTTCCCGGTTCCAGGTTTGTGAGTGATCCCACATGGTTGGTACTTTGCAAATCGACCGATAGCAAAGTCGTTTCGTCCTGATTGGTGCCAAACTCAAGATAACCATCAGTCCGCATCAACGTTTTCCAAATGATCTGGGTCGAATTCGAAGTGGTGTTTTGAAGATAAGGAGCCCGGCTGAAGTTAGCCATTAACTGTGCTACCATGCATGCCGTGCTGTCTCCCTCGCTGTAGCCAAGAAGCTGAATTGCCAGAATGTTCGTTCCCGGCACCAGCGCCGGAATGCCATTGGTAAGATTGATTTCCTCCGTGTAGCCCCGTCCATGAAACCCGGCCACATTGGTATAAGATTCAAATGTCCCCGGAACATTGGTCAACCCACGTCGGACGACCTCCTGCCCATTTATATAAGCAACGAATCCGTCGTCGTAATCAATTCGCAATGTAAGCTGATGAATATCCTCAGCCTTGTCCACCTGGAAACCTTTTCGGAAATAAATACTAGTATAGTTATTTCCGTAATCGGTGAGTTGAGTCGTTTCCCCAAAACCATCAACACTGCTCACCCCCGCATTCGAAACCATCCATGCCTGGTCCGGGAAATTGAGGCCGGCCCACTCCAGTGATCCACCCGAAGGTTCGTTCGTTCCTTTATAGAATTTCCATTTTGCTGTGACCGGAACCAATGAAATTTCGGCCGCCTGTAAACAGGCATGCCCAAGCACCAGCAAAAATATGAGGAGAACCGGCATTGGCGAAGCGTATTAGCACCCTTTCTGCCGGTCAAAAATTAATTCTCCTCGAGCAACTTCTGCACCTTTGAATTGAGGTCTTCCCGCGCATCAATGTCTCGCAAGTTCCCCTTTTTATCCACGAGGAACATGGTCGGGATCGACATAATTTCGTATTCCATTGAAATTTTATTTCCCCAACCCTGCCCATCGAAAAATTGCGGCCACTTCATGTCATGTGCGAGGAGAAAGCTCTCAAGCTGGCTTTTATTTTTATCCAAACTGATCCCGATGATCTCAAATCCGTCCTTGTGATATTTGTCGTAAGTCTCTTTCACGTGTGGCAATTCCTGCACACACGGCCCGCACCAGGTTGCCCAAAAATCAATCAATAAAACTTTGCCCTTCATCTTTTTTGTGTCGATTTCCCGCCCATCAACAGCCGTAAAGGCTACCGCGAATGGCTGTCCAATCGCCTTGTAGCGCTTCAACGCTGATTCCGCGATTTTCTTCAGCGATTCTGGAACTTTCGGAGCATCGACAACCTCCTTGTAAAGGCGTGTCGCATTTTCCGCGTCAGACATTTGCGCAATATCTGCAAGCTGCTTCCATAGCACCGGTTCGTCGGGCGATTCTTTCATGATTTCACGAACGCCCTTCTCGTATTCCTTCAAGACTGCGGGAAGTCCTTCGCCCTTTTTCGCCATTGCGCGACGACTCGCGTCATTCAACTTCTCGCGCAGTTTATCCTGCTCGGAAGGAGGCTGGGCTTTCTGCTCAAAAATCCTGGCCTGCTCCAGCATGTGCTTTTCTTTTTCCTGCGCCTCTTTCGCCCTTGGGTCATCGGGAAAGCGAGTGTAAAACTCATGCGCTTTTTCCGCGGCTTTATTCGCCGCCACAGCCAGGTCTTTGTTGAATGCCGCGCTCTGTTCCGGGGTAGGAGATTTACCGGCCCACTCCGCTGGCAGGGGTGGCGGTCGCATCGCATCGGTCACAGCCTTCCACGCACTCTCGGCAGTGACGGAGTTGTTCGATTGCTTTGGCTCCTCACTTTTGCGTTCCGCCGCATGGAGCAAGGCCGTGTAACAGAAAATGCCAACTGCGATTAAGATGATTTTATTTTTAAGCATGGGCCACCTGTTTATTTATCGTTCCCTTCCGATTCGACATCCGCCATTAAAAAATGGATCAAATGTTTTAGGCGCGCTTCCAAATCGACGGTCTCCAAAATGAGCTGCCTCTGTGTGGGCGTGGATAAAAACGTGCAAGAAACCAGATCAGCCAATTGATCCGGATTTTCGAGCCGCGATAGATACTCAATGATCGTGTCGAGCGAGGAGGCGAGATCTGCTCCCTTTTCTCCTTTATCCTCCATCTTGAGCAACTGATTCAATATGGGGGAAGGAAATCCCTGCTTGAAGCGCTTGCTCACCAAATCCAGCACCTTTTCTATTAGAGCATCGAGCATCACGCTGCTTTCCTTTTTAGTTTCCAACAGGCGATACTCCACCACTCGAAAAGGCCGTTGTTTGACCGAGTTCAGGATGCTAATCCTTGCAATTCCCTGCAGCACAATGTGGGAAGTGCCATCGGGATGCGTCACTGCGGCCCGCACCAGTCCCAATCCAGCAATCGTTGAAGGCGTTCCCTTTGGGTTGCCAGGCTTTTGCATCGCCACCGCAAACATCCGCTCCGTCTCCAGTACATGCTGTAACATTTTCCGATACCGCGGCTCATAAATGAACAACGGGAGCATCACCTGGGGGAATAAAATGGCATTTGGAAGCGTCATCACTGGCACTTCGGCAGGTAAAACCATGAATATAATCTAAAGAATCACGTCGCTTATTCAAGCAAGATGCGGGCTTGCAAATCCGCGGCCATCCACGCATCGTATGCACTTGCTTTTATGAAAGCGCTGATCGCGATTTTAATCTTGGTGACTTTTGCCCTCGCAGGGAGCTTGTTTTACAGGCATACCCAAGCGATTAAACAGGCTGAAAATGACGGTGCAACCATATTGCAACTGTCGAATAAAGTTGTTGTCACGGAACGGGATCTCTCCGAACAAGTTGTTGTAAACAAACAATTGAACGAAGATCTCTCCGCCCGCACCCGACAACTGGCTGACACGTCTAATACCCTCGTCACAGTTAACGCCACTCTCGTCAAAGTCCGTGAGGAAGCGCAGGCTGCCGCGACCAATGCCGCTGCGGATATCGCCAAACGCGACGCCCGCATTAATGAATTGGAGACCCAGCGCGACGACCTGACCAAGCGCATGACCGACCTCAATTCGCAAATCACCGGGCTCGAAGGCCAGATTTCCGACACCCAGCACAAACTTGCAGCCTCGGAAGGGGACCGCGAATTTCTCCTCAAGGAACTCAAGCGTTTGCAGAAGGAAAAGAACGATCTTGAACGCCAGTTCAACGATCTCGCCCTGCTTCGCGACCAGGTCCGCAAATTGCGCGACGAACTCTCCATTTCCAAGCGTCTCGATTGGATTCGCCGCGGCCTTTACGGTTCGCTGAAAGGTGCGGAAAAGCTGCAACAAGGCTTTCCTCAACCGACCAATCATACCAGCACCAATTTTGACTTGAACGTCGAGATTAAGCAGAGTGGCGGAGTGAACGTCGTTCCTCCCTCCACGAATACTACGGCTAACCCGGGAGGAACCAATCCCGGTCAGCCGAAATGATAGCATCCAATCTGCTCTCGGATTCTCACGGGAGGATCATGCGCGACCTGCGCGTGAGCCTCACTGACCGCTGCAATTTCAGGTGTCTTTATTGCCTGCCCGAAACCGAGCAGGCAGCCAATTTTTATCAAACGCGCTTCGACCCGGTTAAAAATCCCGAGCCGAAGCGCATTCCCCTTCCCCCTTTAAAACCGAAGAACGAACTCCTCACGTTGGAGGAGATTGAACGGATCATCCGCATCGCCGCCTCCCTTGGTATCAATAAAATCCGGCTCACCGGGGGTGAACCGCTTCTCCGCCGCAACGTCGAATATCTCGTCTCCCAAATCTCCCAAAGTCCGGGCATCGAAGATTTGGCCCTGACCAGCAACGGTTTCCTTTTTCCTGCAAAAGCCAAAGCCCTGAAGGATGCCGGCCTTCGCCGCATCAGCTTCTCCATGGATTCTCTCGACCGGGCGAATTTCCAAAAGATTACCGGACGCGATGGTCTTCACGAAGTGCTCCAAAGCATTCAAATCGCTCGCGATCTCGGGCTGAATCCAATCAAGGTGAACGCCGTTGTCATTCGCGGCCTCAATGATCACGAAATTGAAGATCTTGCGGAGTTTGCGCGCACTGAAAAGCTCTCTTTCCGTTTTATTGAATTCATGCCGCTCGACCTTGCCCGCTCATGGCTCAAGGAACTCGTCGTTCCCGGTCGCGAAATTCTGGAGCGTCTTCAAGACCGGTTTCCTCTCGAACCGGTCCAAAGCGATAACAAATCCGAGACGGCGCGCCGCTGGCGCTTTGCCGATGCTCCAGGGGAAATCGGGATCATCGCTCCGGTTACGGAACCGTTTTGCGGCCATTGCAACCGCATTCGCCTTACCGCTGATGGCAAAATCCGCACCTGCCTCTTTAGCCTTGGCGAACATGATCTCAAAGCCTCTTTGCGCGGAGGGGCGGACGATTCACAAATTGCGCAACTGCTTAAAGAGATCGTCTGGCAAAAGGAAGCGCGCCATCATATCGGCGAACCCGGCTTCGTCCAACCGGAACGCACTATGAGCTGCATCGGCGGGTAAAGGGATAGGGCACGCTTGGGGGCGTTTATTCTCCGTCCCAACTATAAGCATAGCCGGCGGGCGGTTCATAATTTCTCGGTTCCGAATCAGCCACTCCATCCCAATAAATTTTTGTCCTCGCCACGTGCCCATCGATAAAGCTGACGTTATTGATCGCATCTAAATACTTCGACTCTCGCCATGGATGCCATCCCCCACCGAAATAAGCGGGCCACTCCGCCACCAGAACCGCCTTCCCGGGCGCAGCAATGCTGCCCAGCTTTTTCCCCGTGATTCGAGGGATGGACCCTACCCCGCTCTCGTAACCATTGAAAGTGTAACTGGTATAGGCGTGCTCTATCTGCTTGTGGATTTTCCTGTCCGATGGACAGATAAACACCGCTTCCTTGCTGGAAGGCGGCCCCGAAAGTCCGGCATACTTTTTAACCAGTTGCTTATAGTAAGCTCCAACTCCATTCGGATATGGATTTGGGGTCGGCAGCTCCGGCAAAGAATCTGCGGCGTCATTTGCATAAAGTTGGATTGCGAGGTTCACCTGCCGCAAGTTACCCAGACAGGCGGCCTCACGCCCCTTCTCTCGGGCGCGTGAAATTGCCGGGAGCATCAAGGCTGCGAGGATGGAAATGATGGCGATCACAACCAATAATTCCAAGAGAGTAAATGCCCCTTCCTTTTTCATAACGCCTCAAATTATGCGCGCGACCTCCATCTGGGGCCGCGCCAAACCTGGCACAACTGCTTAACGGGCATCTCCGTCATATTTCCAATCATTGCCCACCTTCTTCATCCGCATGGTCGGGCTCGTATCACCAATCGGCGCGTCGGTTGAAGGTGCCATCGCTCGCACGTGAAGATGCACCTCCTTATCGGAAATGACGTCTTTACGCGTGATTTCGTAGCGCGCAAAAGCCTTCGCGATTGCCTTTGCCTCCCCCAGGAATTCGGCTTCCGGTTTGCTTTCCCTTTTTTCCCGAAACTGCCGTGCCCTTTCCGGGGTACAAGCGTCTTCGAATTGTTTGAAATCGAGCTTGGTGATCGCCCAGGTCATGGTTTTGAGCGTTGCTTCGGGAGTTGCGTACCCGGCAAATGCTCTCCCCGCCGTTTCCGATGCCCGAAGGGTGTATTGAAGAGATGCCGTGCCAGCGCCCACCACGAGAATCGCCATCGCGCTGATCACGCCGATTGATTTAGCTTGTTGCCATGCCATAATTTTTAACGTTGTTTTTATCAGAGTTGCTATTGTTCCCGTCACGGTTGTTCCTTTGAGCGCAACGGCGGTGACGGACGCCGCAAGCCCAATCGGAGCGGCCTGGATCGAGTTCGCCGAGACTGCCCCTGCGATCACCGCCGCTGAAATTGCCATTCCCCGTTTTTCCAGGGTTCGCCGCAATTTTTCCAAGCCACGATTAACCCGCATTTTTGCGGCGGCTTCGCTGCTTCCCACCTCGGCGGCAATGCTCTTGAAGCTTTTCCCTTCAAAAAATCGCAACACGAGCGCTGCGTGCTCCTTCTGTCCCAATTCC
>JBQCGE010000297.1:0-4531 GCA_051955955.1 Verrucomicrobiota bacterium | reverse complement strand
CAACGAAATATCTGAACACCGGCTTCAATAACCAAACCATGCTGCCGGATAATTCGCACCTGAGTTTTTATCTCAGGGAGGATGTCTCGGCCTCCGGCAATCGCGCATTGCTCGGCATCATCAGCGGCAGCGATCAGTATTGGCTCGGCGCGGTGACGAACACGCAAGTAAACGCCCGGCTTGGGCAGGTGGCCACGGCGACTTACGCGCAAAATATGAGCAAAGGGTTTTATCTCGCGTCGCGCCAGGCCGCCAATCAACTCAAGTTATACAAGAATGGCGACGTTCTCGCTTCCGATGGTACAACCGTTACTCATCTCAAGCCGAACTTCAGCACCTACCTTTTCGGCTTCGACACGACCGGAACGGCAGGCGCGTTTCTCCCTGCGCGTGGCAGCTTCTACAGCATCGGGAATGCCTTGAGCGACGATGAAGCAGCCATTCTGCACAACGCCGTTCGCACACTGCAACGCAACCTGAACCGCGCCATCAATTGAAAGGACACACTATGAAAATGCTCGTATTGAATGCCGAAACGAAAACAGAACTCGAAGCCGCAAACTACAACGGCGCCGCCAACCGGCAACTGATCCCCGTGGCCCTCGCCGATGGACGATTCGGCTTGAATGCAGACCTGCTCCAAGATTGCGGCCCCGGCCAAACGTGGGACTTCTACCGCGAGTTCCTGGGGTCACTGAGCCTGGAGACGATCGATTCGCTCCCCGAAACAGAAATAGTCTGACCTTCATCCAATCGGAGTAGCCGTCTTAAAAAACGGTTACTCCTTAATTATTTGAACGGTCTTAAATCGCGAGTGCGTCAACCCCGATTTCATGAACACGCACTGGGTTGTAAAAAGTGTCGCGTTGAACGGGAATGCGGCGCGCTTCGCGGATTGCTTTAACAAATTCGTTTTCGGTATGGCTTTGCGGTTGCCCGCCTCCAGCCATTTTGAAAATGTGTTCCTCTATGATCGTGCCGTGAATGTCATCCGCGCCGTAGCTCAAGGCGACCTGCGCCAACTTGAGCCCGAGTCCGACCCAGTAGGCCGTAATGTGCGGAAAGTTATCGAGGTAAATCCGGCTGATCGCGATGGTGCGGAGCGAATCGAACCCGGACGGCTTCACCGTAATCGGCAATTCGTTATTCGCGGGCTGGTAGGCGAGCGGAATGAAGGCCACGAACCCGTTCGTCTCGTCCTGCAATTCCCGCAAGCGGCGCAAATGGTCCACGCGGTCCTCAACGGATTCCACATGGCCGTAAAGCATGGTGCAGGTGCTCTTCTCACCCATTTGATGCCAGGTGCGGTGCACATCGAGATACTCGGCGGCGGACTCCTTTCCTTTTGCAATGGCGGAACGAATCGTCGGTTGAAAAATTTCCGCTCCGCCACCCGTCAAGGAATCGAGACCCGCTTCGCGAAGCGCTTCGAGAGTTTCCCGAACTGATTTTTTCGCCAGCCAGGACAGATGTAAAATCTCTATGGCGGTAAAACACTTCAGGCGCAGGTCCGGCCCGAGTTTCCGCAACTCACGGAGCATCTCCAGGTAGTAAGAGAATGGCAGGCTTGGGTGAAGGCCGCCAACGATGTGCAACTCCGTTAGCCCGAGCGCAACCGCTTCGCCGCCTTTCTCGACAATTTCTTCGACTGAGAATTGGAAGCCGTCCGCATCCCTTTTCTTTCGCGAAAAGGCGCAAAACTGGCAGCTCAGGATGCAGTAGTTGGAATAATTGATATAGCGATTGAGAATGTAGCTCGCGCGGTCGCCATTCTTTTTTTGACGAACGAAATCAGCGATTGCGCCAATCGCGTTCAGGTCCTTGCTTTGAAAAAGCCTGAGCGCATCCTCTTCGTTAATCCGTTCGCCAGCCGCGACTTTCTCGTAAATGTCGCGCAAGGGGCTTTGTTGAAGGGCAAAAGTCATGGGATGCGTCGAAATCCGGGAAATGCGACCGAGGCGACAGTTGCCGCCAGGAAAACGATGCTGACGAGCGCGTTCAATCGAAAAAATGCGATGTTTATCCAATTCAAACTGCGTCTGCGCGCCAGCCAATGTTCAAGAAGAAGGCTCACAAGTATGATGACCAGACCGACAAAGTATGTCGTACGAAATCGCAAAATCAAACCGAATAGCGCGAGCAATCCCCACATTACGATGTGCGCGAGAAAGGCAAACTGGAGCGCGTTCTTTGGTCCCCAGCGCACCACCAGGGAGTGGAGCCCGTGCGATTTATCAAATTCATAATCCTGGAGGGCGTAACTGATATCGAACCCGGCCAGCCAGCAAATCACGGCCAACCCCAGCAGGATCGGCGCTAAATGAATTGAACCGCGCACGGCCAGCCAGGCTCCGATCGGAGCCAGGGCCAGGGCAATACCCAAATAGATGTGCGTAAAATCGGTGAATCGCTTGGTCAGCGAGTAAAAGCAAACCACCACCAGCGCGAGGGGGGCGAGCGCAAAGCAAATGCCATTGATGAAGTAAGTCACTGCCCAAAACGCCGCCGCGCAGCAGATGCAAAAAATGGTGGCACCCACGGTTGAAATGGCGCCCGTCGGCAAATGGCGCGATGCGGTCCGCGGGTTCTGCGCGTCGAAGCTCTTGTAAACAATTCGGTTGAACGACATCGCGCTCGCCCTTGCGGTCAGCACCGCCGCGATGATCAGCAGAAAAAGCCGCAACCCGGGCCAGCCACGATTCTCCCGCGCCGCCGCTGACATTGAAGCCAGGGCGAACGGAAGCGCAAAAACGGTGTGGGAAAGCTTGATGAACGCACCCCATTTTGTGATGCCATCCATCGGCGATTTTGCTGGCGAACTTGCAGTCATCAAGTTGCCGAAGTTAATCGAACAGAAACCATCTTGCTAATTCATGCACCAAACAACCGCACGAGCGGGCACACCCTTTACTCTTCTTCCTGCCACCGGGGGGAAATCCGGTTGGCGATTCCGAGATGGTCCAGCACCCGCGCCACCACCGTGTCCGCGAGTTCCTCGATTGTTTTTGGAAGGGAGTAAAAGGAGGGGTTCGCCGGCAAAATTACAGCTCCAGCCAGGAGCAGGAGTTCCATGTTGCGAATCTGAACAAGGTTCAAAGGCGTTTCGCGCGGCACAAGCACCAGCTTCTTCTTTTCCTTCAGCATCACATCGGCGGTGCGGAGCAGTACGTCTTCACTGTAACCATGCGCAATTCTTCCCATCGTCCCCATGCTGCAGGGGATCACCGCCATTGCGTCGCACGCGTTTGACCCGCTCGCGAACGGCGCGTTCATGCTTTTCAGGCTGTGCTGGCGGACTCCTTCAGGAATTTTTAGGCCGCCGGGAAATTCCTGCGCAATGACCGCGTGCGCGTAATTGCTGATCAACAAATTGACCTCATGCTCGACCGTGCTGATCTGGTCCAGCAGGCGCTGCGCGTAAATGATTCCACTCGCGCCGGTGATCGCGACAACGATTTTCAAAGTTAAAAAAGGAGGCGCCTGTCCTCTCCTTAAATGAGAAAGGCGTCGCGGGGTGGAGCCTGGTTAATCACCAGCCAATAGAATCCAAGCTTTCCGATAATCTCGCGGAATTCGGTGAAATCAACCGGCTTTTGGATGTAGCTGTTCACGCCGAGCTTGTAACCTTCCACGAGGTCGCGCTGTTCCTTCGAGGAGGTCATCACCACCACGGGGATCGATTTTGTGCGTGGGTCACTTTTCAAAGCGCGCAGCACTTCCAGTCCATCCACCTTGGGCAACTTCAAATCGAGCAGGACGACTCGCGGCGGTGTTTCAAAGCTGCGTTTTTCATAGTTGCCGCGGCAAAAAAGGTAATCGAGCGCTTCCTCTCCGTCGCGGGCGACATCGATTTTGTTCGCCAAATTCCCTTTCTTCAGCGCATGCAGCGCCAACTCCAGGTCATCCTGATTATCCTCGACTAATAAAATTTCAACTTCCTGCGGGTTCATCATGTCTAGGCAAACTCCTTCCGGCGGCAAGAGTAAAATAAAACGTCGCACCCTTGTCCAGTTCAGCTTCCGCCCAAATCCTGCCTCCGTGTTTACGAATGATTCGCTCGACCGTCGCGAGCCCAACTCCTGTTCCCTCAAACTCCTCCGCCCGATGCAGGCGTTGAAAAACGCCGAACAGTTTGGAGGCATATTTCATATTAAACCCAACCCCGTTATCACGCACGAAATAAACCGTTTTTTTGTCCTGTTCCATCCTCCCAATTTCAATCCGGGCGGGGGTTCGGTCCCGTGAATATTTTACCGCATTCGACACCAGGTTTGCGAAGACCTGTTTCATCAGCCCAGGGTCGCATTCCGCATCTCCCAACGGGTGAACCGTCCATTCAATCTGCCGGTTGGCGGTTTCAGGCTTGATATCCTGAATGACGGATTGCACCAGTTGATCCAGGTTGATTTCCTGGAAAGCAAGCTCCTGCCGTCCCACCCGCGCCAAATTCAGCAAATCATCCACCAGCAGGCCCATGTTCTTCGCGCCGGTCCGAATACGCTCCAGGTACTTCCGCGCTCCTTCCTCCATC
>JBQCGE010000296.1:0-4135 GCA_051955955.1 Verrucomicrobiota bacterium | reverse complement strand
CCAGGTTATAAGCCCGCAACTTCTCAGGCTGCACCTGGATTTGGAATTGCTCCACTTCCCCGCCAAAGGAACTGCACTTCGCAACCCCTTTCACCGAAAGCAATCTCGGCTTGAGAGTCCAATCCGCGAAGGTGCGCAATTCAAGCGGCGAGATGTGCGTCGAGACCAGCCCGATTTTGAGCAAATCCATCGTTGAGGAGGTCAACGGAGAGAGCTTCGGCGATTTGACTCCCACGGGGAGCATTCCGGTCGTCTCAGCAAGTTTTTCGGCGATCCTTTGCCGGGCCAAAACAACGTCGCTCCCCTCCTCGAACACCACCGTGATCACCGATAACCCCTGGATCGATTCCGACCGCATTGCTTCCTGCCCGCCGAGACCATTGAACGTAATCTCAAGCGGGCGCGTCACCAGCATCTCAACATCTTCCGCCGAAAGCCCCGGCGCTTCGGTCTGCACCACTACCTGGGGCGGCACGAAATCGGGAAAAACATCCAGCTTCGAATGCGCCGCCACATAAAAACCGTAGAACAACAGGATTGCCGCCAGAAAAACCACCAATCCCCGGAAGCGCAATGAAGTATGGATGATGAATTTGATCATCACTGCTCTTCAGCCGTTCCCAGGTTCGTTTCCGAAAGCAGGTTTTGCGCGCCGGCGATCACAACCTTTTCATTCCCTGTAATTCCGTTCGTAATGAAATACCCACCCGCCAGGCTGCGCCCAATCGAGACCGGCTGGGATCTAAAATGGTTTTCTCCGGTCGAAATAAATACCACCGTCGCACCCCCGGATTGCGTGATTGCGGATTGCGGTAATTCAAAGCCCCGAATTTCTTCTCCACTCAATGCCAGATGCGCCAGAATGGCTGTGTTGATCGGCAGCCCATGTCCGTCTACAAGCAAAAGGAAAGCAGCACCCTGGGCTCGCGGATCAGCCATTGCGCATCGCCCCAGCACATCGGCTTCAAACAACTGATGCTCATTTCCGAGTGGAGAAACCGTGGCGTGAGAAGGATCCTCTCCCGTGATCACGCCCGGATAATCAACTCTTGCCAGTCCGTTCTTTCCATCTGCCAGATTTTGCATGATGGAGGCCCGATTGGTCGCCCCTGCAAAGGCCGGCCCAAAAAAGCTATTCAACTTCGCCTCGACGCTTCGGACCAGCAGTTCGTCCCGCTTCATCGCGGCTTCCGCGGTTTCCAAAGCTCGGCCAGAGGCATTTTGGTTCTGCGCATTGAGTCTCTTGGTCCGTTCATATTCGAGGTTCGAAGCATGCAGGGCCGCCTTTGCAGATTCCAATTCCAGTGACATCGCCACATATGGAGCCGGATCAAGAATGCTGCCTTGCGCCTCGATGCTGGGGGCAATCGCGAGCGGCTTTGGCGTAGCCACTTTGATTCCCCCTCGTTCGATCTGAACCGGGCTCAACTGGAGCCCTTCAGCTTTTCTGTCCTCTGTCGGAACAGGCCTTTCCTCGCCAGTTTCCTTGCGGAAATGCAACGCCGGGTAGAGAAAAAATCCTATTACAATACCGATCACTACTCCGCCAATCGCTGCCCCGATCCGTTTCATTCTTCGTTCCTTTCAACAACCGACGCGCGTGCAATTTGAGTGGAAAATGGAATTTCAAAGGCCGCCTCCAACTCCGCTTCCGCGCTGCGCAACCGCATTTCCGCATCAAGCAAAGCAATTCGCGCAGAAATCGCTTCCACCTCAATACTGAGAACTTCGACCTGATCCGCCCCGCCCGCCTCGAAACGGGCTTTCGTGAATTGTAGTTCCTTGTTCAAGGCATCTAGCGTCTGACGCGCCTGCGCCGCTTCGCCCAGCAGCGAATTGCACAGCGAAATGCCTCGATCCACCTGGCTGATGATTTGCGATTGAAGTTCGAGCAACTCCGCGGCTAACTGCGCTCGTTTCGCCTCCGCCTCGGCAATCGGGCCCTGGTTTTGATTAAACACTGGCAAATCAACCCCGATGGAAAGATTCCATTTATCCTCTCCCTGGTCCCATTGGTACCCGCTCCCCAGGCGAATGTCCGGGTATTGTTTGGCAATCTCCAACTGCAACGCCAACTGGCTGGCCTCATATCGCGCCAGCGCAGCAATCAAATCCGAACGGCCTTGCAGCGCTCGCTTCCGATGACTCGAAGCGTTCGACAGCAATTCGCTCGCCTTCTTGCCGCTCTCGGGAAGCGAGGCCAGCGTAATCCCCTCAATCGCGCTTCTCGGCAGCCCCAGAGCTTCCGCAAGATGGTCGCGCGATTCAATCCGGACCGATTCCGCCCGCGACTTCTCACTTTGCACTCTCAATAAGGCAATTCGAAATGGCGCTGCCTCACTCGCCGAAATGGCCCCGGCCTCGCGCCTTTGCTCAAGCAGTGTAGAAATGGAAGCCTGAGTCTGTTGCTCTTCATTTAAAAGCTTCACCCGCTCTTCAGCAGAGTGAAACTCAATTAACGCCGCTTGCAGGTTGCTCCTGATTAATGCCGCCGCGCTCGCAATGGATAGCCGATCCGCTTCCGCAAGAAACGCCGCTTCCGCTTTCCGGATGCGCCGCTTCCCCGCCGTTTCAATCGGCATATCAATGCTCACCCCGGGTATCCATGGCGAAGCCGGAGCGACCGCGCTGAAGTCATATCCAGGCGACAGTACCACGGTTGGGTTCGGCAACCCCGCTGCCGTCTTCAGCCCCGCATGGCCGAGTCGCCATTGCGCCCGGGCACGATCAAGGCTCGGATGATAAAAGAGCGCTACCAGCAGCAAATCGTCCCTGCTCCATTCACGCGGAGGCCATTGCCGCTCCGCACCATATCCAAACTGCGCCGCGAACTCCTGAAGTTGCGGACGTGTCACAGTTCGTGAATCAAATGCCCTCGCGCGCTCCTCCAGTGAAATGGGGCGCGGATGATAACGCGCACACGCCGCCAGTCCGGCAGCAAGCAATACAATCAACGGAATATTCAGCTTCGCGCTCATGCGCCAAACCACTCGCATTCCAATTCACGCGATAAAGAAAGGAGAGGCGTTGACAGAGTAGAAAGGCGAAAAGCCGAATACAAGCAGATGACTCATTTGTCATATTGACTCATGCCCGCTCGTGTTTTCCGACTTAACCTCCTCTTGAATTCAGCCCTCCACGAGTTAATACTCTCTCATTTGTAAAACAGCTCGCCGCCTGTTGATCGAGCCACCTTGAGCCACGTGCCATGGATTTGCCCCATTCTTCAAAATGAAAATTTTGCTCGTCGAGGATAATAAAAAAACAGCGACCCTCGTGCAGAAACGCCTCGCGGCTGAAGGTTTTGAAATCCAACTTCTGCACGAAGGTTCCGCCGCCCTTCCCCTCATCGAAAAAGAAAATTTCGACCTCCTGCTCCTCGATATCATGCTTCCCGGCATGGATGGCCTTTCCATTGTGAAATCGCTTCGCCAGGCAGGCCAAACCACTCCTGTCCTCCTCCTCAGCGCCCGCGGTGAGGTACAGGAAAAGGTGGAAGGTCTCGATGCCGGAGCCGATGATTATCTCCCCAAACCGTTCGCCATGGATGAACTGGTCGCCCGGATTCGCGCCCTCACCCGGCGTAATCCTGTAGCAGCCCCCACAACCCTCAAGGTTGGTGATCTCACTCTCGATTGCATTAAGCGCGTCGCCCGCCGCGGCAACCGCACCATTGAACTTTCTGCTCGGGAGTTTCGAGTGCTCGAATTCCTCATGCGCTCCGCGGGGCGCATCTGCGGCCGAATGGACATTGTGCAGGAAGTTTGGGAGTACGATTTCGATCCCGGGACAAATTTGATTGACGTTTACATCATGCGGCTCCGGGAAAAAATCGACAACGACTTCGAAACCAAACTGCTCCAAACCATCCGGGGCGTCGGCTACGTTCTCCGCGAACCGCAATGACTCTTCGTTCCAAACTGACGATGTGGTATGCAGGCTTTCTTTCGATTTCCTGCATCCTCATAGGAATCGGCCTTTATTATGAGCTCGTCATCGAACCCCGCAAATGGCCTTCCCATGTGATCGCCGAATCCGCTTCCACCTATATTGATGAAATCCTTTTGTTTTACGCAGTCCCCGCCTTTCTATTCACTTTGATCGCGGGCTGGTGGATCACCCGGCGCGCGCTCTC